>CALXXB010000016.1 GCA_944392525.1 uncultured Clostridia bacterium
TCTAAAATGTTTTTTCTATCTTCATTTGATATATTAGATATTGTAAAAAATATCAATTCTACATTATTTTCTTTGCAAATTCTTGGAACATCATATCTCGTTCCTAAAATTTTCTTTCCTGATATAGCATAATTAACTTTATTTATATTATCATCTATAAGACCTACTACATTATATACATCATTCATACTGTTCTTTATAGTAGATAATAATATTTTAGTAGCTTCACCTGCTCCGATTATTAAAACATTTTTCTTATTATTGTTCTTATTTTTATCCTCATGACGATCAGTTAAAATTATTCTTAAGAACACCCTGTATCCAATAATTGAAACAACTATAATAAGAGAAGCAATTAAATTCGTTCTTTCGTCCACAGTTTGTATAATTTTTAAAACATTAAAAAACAACATAACAACACAAGAACTTAAACACGCTAAAACGTAAATCAAATAATCTTTTCCAGTTTCATATCTTGTTATGTTTTTATAAGTCTTAAAAACTTGTAAAAATCCTCCATAAACTACAATTGCTAAAATAATGGAATTTAAAACCTTTCTGTTTATTTCTGGTGTTAATATTAGTCTATCTCCTATTATAACTTGAGCTATATAATAGCTAAAAAATATAATTATTACATCAAAAATTCTTAAATAAATATTTCTATGTTTCTTTATAAATTTCATCATTTTCCATCCTCTTTATAAATCATTTTCAATTCTATCATTACGTATTTTTCTTTTCAAGTACTTCTTACAAATTTATACATTTTTTTCAAAACTTATATATTTTAAAATTTGTTCATCAAAATAAAACATTTTGAAATATATATTTCTTCATTACAACAAACCGTTTTTCAAGCAAAAGAACACCTCATAATGTTCATTCATTAAGAAGTGTTCTCATTTTTCATTTTAAATTAATTGTCATACTTTGTTACATTTTGTCGTCTTTTCCTTATTAATAAAATCTTCTCAAATATTTTTACAACCAACATAACAAGTAATATTCCTAGCAAAACTCCCATACCGTCTAATATTACATCTGTAACCTGCGGTCCTCTTCCTGGAGTAAAGCACTGATGTATTTCATCAGACGAAGCATATATGATTCCTATTATTAAACTATAAGAAAATCTATTCATTTCTTCTAATTTATAAGTTTTAAATAATGCCATAAGCAAAAATCCAACTACTGTATAAATAGAAAAATGAGCTATTTTTCTTACTATCTTTTCTACTCTGGAAAGAATTTGCTCTTTTTCTTGTTCTGGTTTTTCTTGTATTGAACTGATTCTGTCTGTCAAAAATTCAGTAACTCTTCTACTAATACTGCTTGACTTTTCAGAATCTTGGCTTGAAAAACCAAATATTATACAAAAAGTTCCTATTAATAAAATTATAAAAATTGTTCTTAATATATTTATCTTCATATTTTTAACAAAACTACTAGTTTCCATTTTATTCACTATATCCTGTTTTATCAATTATATCTTGACTTATTCGTTTTACTGTATCTGAAGGTACATAATCACTCTCTCCAAATACCTCTTGATGTAGTCTTGTAACATTACTTTCCAATGTTACAGGAACACCATACCATCTATCTAATGTTATTCCTTTAGTTTCATATGGCCAACCTATACTATCTGTTATATTTGCACTCATAGCACTTGGTATTAAACTAAATATATCTGATGCTGTTATATTTGTACGTATTTTAGGAAGTACTTCATCAACAAATTGATTAATTTGACTTATATTAAATGTTTTTACTTTATTTACTACAGCTGTTAAAACATTTCTCATTCTTTCTGTTCTTTTATAATCTCCACCTTCTGCATATCTAATTCTTGCATATGCTAAAGCTTGTTCTCCTGTTAGATTATATGTTCCTGCTTTTGTTAATCCTGGTATATGAGATACTTCTTCTGAAGTAATATTCATACTAATTCCACCTATATCATCTACAATCTCTTTAACTGCATCAAAGTTTACAGTTACAAATTCTGTAATGTTTAAATCAAAATTAGTATTTAATGTTTTTATTGCAAGTGGAGCTTCTCCATAAGAATACGCATGTGTTATTTTATCTAACCCATGTCCTTCTATTTCCACATAAGTATCACGATATACTGACACTAATTTCACTTCTTTAGTATCATTGTTCATACTTGCAATTATTATACAATCACTTCTATTTCCCTTTGAATAAGAATCTTCTCTAGAGTCTATTCCAAATATCGCAATATTTCTAAAATTAGATAAATTCTCCGCAACATCTGCTGATACATTTAAATCATCTTCATTTAAATCAACTCTTTGTATCTTCCCTAATTTACTATTTATAAATAAGAGAGTTCCTCCTACTATAATTACTAATATAATTACTAAAACTAAAACTGCAATTAAAAATGCACTTAACTTTTTTTTCTTTTTTGCCATTATTACTACCTCTTTCTTTAATTTTCATTTGTTTTTATAAAAAATCATTCTCATTATACAATTTAAAAAATATTTTTACAAGTATTTTCAAAAATTTAAGATTTTAAAAAACATACAATAGTGCATTTAAATCACACTATTGTATGTTATAATAATTATTTCATAATTACATTATAAATTTTGAAAACATAAATATATATGGATTTGTATCATAAAGACCTGTTATTTTCTTTACTCCTTGTAAAGATGCAATTATGTTTTCAATATTTTTTGCCTTCTCTACATTGGTATCTACAAAATAATAGGCATTAAGAGGATTATTATCTTCATCATATTCTGAAAGTAAATCTTTATTGTCTCCGAATGTCTCTTTTAATTTATTTAATGCATCTTCTTTTGAGTAATATTCAAATTTAGCATTTTCATCAATCTTTAATATAGTATTTTTTATATCATCTATTTGTTCTTGTGTTATATCATCATTTAAATAAATTTCAACTTTTCCCGCTTCATTATAATAATAAACAAATATTCCCACATTTAACAAGATAACAACACAAAGAATTGTACCTATTATCATAAGTAACCTATTTTTTTTACTCATCTTTTTATTTACTTTCTTTAAATAATCTATCTCTTGTTCTTGCTCTTCTTTTTTATCTACTTCCATTTCATCTTTTTTCATTTCAGAAAATATTTTTCTACATTCTTCACAACTTTTTAAATGCTCCTCAACTAATTCTTTAGAAGCTGTATGTAAAGTTCCATCTTGATATCCAAACAATAAATCTTGTACTATTTCACATTCCCTATTCATCTTCTTTTTCCTCCTTTAATTTCTGTTTTCCTCGGAAAAATACAACTCTTGCCCAAGTTGGTGTCTTATTCATTATCTCTGCTATTTCTTTGTAATCCAAATTACCCAATATTCTCAAATACATAACATTTCTCGTTTGTTCATCTAATTTCTGTATTCTTTTAAAAATCTCTATTTTTTCTTGTTTTTCTAATACCTCTTCTTCTAAAATCGTATTTGATAAAACCATACCTTCTAAAGATTCAAAAGAAACATTATCTATTCTCTTTTCCTTTTTTAAAGTTTTATACCATATATATTTAGCAATTTGACAAAGCCATGTTGATATTTTAGATTCACCTTTAAACTTATCAATATTTTTTATTGCAACTTCAAAGGTTTCTTGGACAATTTCTTCAGACACTTCTTTGCTTCCGGCTCAAGCAGAATATATATTTATATACAGTTTTTGCATATTCTTGATAAATTTTCTCTATATCCTGCATAACATTTCCCCCTTCTAAACTTTAAGTGTCTAAGGAATGTAATTTTGTTACAAGATTTTATAATTTTTTTAACTTTGCTACAAAAAATCCTTCATATTCTTCTGTTGGCATTACACATAAAGTACCATCAAGTTTAGTTGGAAGCTTTGGTAAGCCTTCTATTCCTTGAAAATTAATTTCTACTATTTCTACTTTACCTGTTCTTAATACTCTTTCTATTATTTCTTCATTTTCTTCTTTCAATATTGAACAAGTAGAATATACCATCTCGCTTCCTTTTTTTAGTATATTAATTGCTTTTTTCAATAACTCTTCTTGAGTCTTTATAGATTTTTTTATAAGTTCTTTTGTAAATATTCTCTCCAATTTTGGATTATTTATATTTATAGTTCCACTACCACTACATGGTGCATCTAATAAGATTCCATCAAATGAGAAAAAGTCATCTATTTTCCTTGCATCTTGTTCCATTACATAAACTGAACTTGCACCTTGTTTTTCAATATTAAATTTAAGTTTTTCAGCTCTTATCTTATTCATCTCTACTGCTGTTATCCTAGCTTTATTTTCTACTAAAGCTGCAATTTCAGTTGTCTTTCCTCCTGGTGCTGCTGTCATATCTAATATATCCATATTTTTTTTAGGATTTAATATTATTGGTGGTAACATTGAAGATAAGCTTTGCATATAAATTTCACCATTTTTATAAATGTCTAAATCACGAATTTCATTTTCTCTTACATTTTCTATTATAAAGGCATCAGAATAAAATGGAACTTTTCTATATTCTATACCATTTTTCTCTAATACCTTTTCTACATCATTACTATTAGTCTTTAAAGTATTTACTCTAAATGTTACTTTCCTTTTTACTCCATATCCTTCTATTATATTTTTAGTTAAATTTTTCCCGTATTGTTTTTCTAACATTTCTATTAAAAATTCTGGTACCATATTTCCTCCTAATTTTTAGCTAGTTCTTTCATCTTGTTATATACTTCATAAGTTATCTCAACATCCTTTAATCCTCTATGGGCATTTCTATAATCTACATCAAAGTAATCTGCTAAAGTTCCTAATTTATAATTTCTAACATTTGGAAGAACATGTTTTGCAATTCTCATTGTATCTACAAAATCATTACTTAAATAATAATCTAAATAAGACTCACATTTATCATAAATAAAGTTAATATCAAAATTAACATTATGTCCCATTATTATTTCATTCCCTGCAAACTCTACAAATCCTTCTAACGCTTCTTCTTGTTCTATTCCTTCTTCTAGCATCTCATTTGTTATTCCTGTTAATTTTGTAATAAATGGATCTAAATAATCGCCTATTTTTAGGAGGGTATCAAATGTATCTACTATTTTATTTTCTCTTACTTTTATTGCTCCTATTTCTATTATCTCATCTGTTCTTGGAGATAGCCCTGTTGTTTCTATATCTACTAATACATAATTATCTACCCATTTCAATAAACTTTTTCCTTTATGCTCTCTATTACTATATCTACTTTTTCCATAAACAAAATTATTTCCGCATAATAAACTCCTTTTCAAAATTTAAGTATTAACATTATACTACGTTTTACAAGTTTCTACAATTCTTTACTTGCACATTTTATTGTTTTTATATATAATACTAAAAGAATTTAACAAAAGGAGAAAATTATGGAACACTGGAGTATCGAAGATTATAAAAACTTTACTAACAGCAAAACTAAAAAAAGTAAATATAGAGCAAATAAGGTTTCTGTTGATGGTCATACATTTGATAGCAAAAAAGAGGCCGATTTTTACTGTGAATTAAAAATGAGATTACAAGCAAAGGAAATTAACGGTTTTTGTTTACAACCGATTTTTATATTAGCCCCTGGTTTAAAATATAAACCTGATTTTATTATTTTTAACAAAGATGGTTCAACCGAAGTTATTGATGTTAAAGGGTTTAAGACTAAGGAATATATTGCTAAAAAGAAAGTTTTTGAAGATAAATTTAATTTAAAAATTATAGAAATATAAAAAGCCAAAAATTAAAAGCACTAAATAGTGCTTTTTAATTTTCTTCTAATATACTTTTAATCTCTTCTGCTCTTTTCACTTTCTTTGTTGTAGTTTTTATCAATTCTTTATCTGTCAATATCATATTTTTTATATATTTATATGGTGGAAATGTTTTATTTATTTTCTTGATTTTCTCCCATATTATATTTCTTAATTCTTCCATTCCTATGTCACCATATTTTTCTTTTACTACTTCTTTATTATAAACGATTTTAACTGATAACTTTATATCATTTTTGTCTTTTTTATCTGGCATACCAAATACTATTGATTCTTCTACTTCATCTAATCTATTTATTAAAATTTCTAGTTCATCTGGAAATACTTTCTTACCATTTTTTAATACAATCATATCTTTTTTTCTTCCAGTTATAAATAAGAATCCATCCTTATCCATATAACCCAAATCACCAGTATAAAGCCAACCATCTTTTAGTACATCCTTTGTTGACTCTTCATTTTCATAATAACCAAGCATTACATTTGGTCCTTTTACTTTTAATTCTCCTATTCCATTTTCATCTTTGTTTTCAAATTCCACCTCAACATTATCCATTGGAATCCCTATAGAACCATATTTTACTTTTTTATAGTTTTCTGCTGCTATTACAGGTGATGTTTCTGTTAAGCCATATCCTTGAACAAGTGTTAATCCTAATTCATTAAAACCTTTTGCAACTCTTTTATCTAAAGGTGCTCCTCCTGAAACTACAAACCTTAAATGTCCACCTAATTCATCTATTATTTCTTTAAACAATCTTCTTCTTACATCTATATGGAATTTTAATAAAAAGTTACTTACTTTTTTAGCAAAATTTACAACTTTAGTCTTTCCCTTTTTTTCTATTCCTTGTTCTACTTTTTTATAAATTGCCTCTACTAATAATGGAACTCCTACAAATACAGATACTTTATATTCTTTTAAGTTATCTGCAACATAACGTAAACCATCTGGAAATGCTGTTGCAATTCCACAAGCAAGCATCACTATCATAGCTGTTGAACCAAATATATGGTGAAATGGTAGAAATGCTAAATTTACGTCTGTAGGTAAAAAATTTTCTACTAATTGCATAGCATACACATTTGATGCTATGTTATTTTGTGACAGCATTACTGCTTTTGATTTTGATGTTGTTCCTGATGTAAATAATAATATACTCATTTTATATGAATCTATTTTTACATCTATATAATCTTTGTTTCCTGATTTTAATAATTCTTTTCCTTCTTCTTTTAAGGTTTCTAAATCTTTATATCCTTCCTTTTTTGTCATACAAATATAATCTTCTAAAGACGTTTCATTTCTTCTTTTTATTTCTTCTATATTTTCTATATATTTTTCATCAAAAACTACTATATCTGCCTTGCTTCTTTTTAAAGAGCTTTCTAATTCGTCTATTTGTAATTCTTTATCTAATGGAACTGATACTATTCCACCTAGCATATTCGTTAAATGTGTAAGCGACCAACCATAACTATTTCTTCCTACTATCGCTATTCTTTTGTTTTTATATCCCAAATCAAAAAATTTAGTTCCTAAATTATTTATCTCTTCTAATAATTTTCTATATGTTATATTTTCATATTCTACATTTTTACCGTTCTTATGTTTTAAGATAAAAGCTCTATTTTCTGCATATTTTTCTGCCGAATTATAAATAATCTCCTTTATATTTTCAAATTCTGTAGCTTCAAAATATCTTTCTCTCATATCAATATCTCCTTTATCTAGTATTGATGTCTAGGTTATCATATATTGCATATCCTGTCAAGCAGTTGACTATTCCTACTAAAAATGCTATAATCCTTGCAATAGAGGTGATTTAATGGATAAAGATATAAAAGACTTAGACGAAGAAATAAAAAAATTTCATTTACCTAGATGGAATGAAATTCCTGAAATTGATTTATACATTGACCAAGTAGTTTCTTTGCTTGAAAATTATCTATCTAATTATATAAAAGGTGATAGCGAGAAAGAAAATAAAGTTATTACAAAAACCATGATTAATAACTATGTAAAACATGGAGTAGTTAATGCTCCAATTAATAAAAAATATAACAAAGAACATATTGCATATCTTTTTGTTATCTTTATTTTAAAACAAATATATAGTATTGATGAAATAAGCAAATTAATTACTCTTGCAATAAAAACTTCTCCTGTTGACCAAGCATATAATCGTTTTTGTTCTGAGCTCGAAAAAGCAATAAAAATGACTTTTACTGGAGAAAGTTATATTAACAATGATAGATTATCTAAAGAACAATATTTACTACGTAACGTTGTTCAATCTTTTGCTAATAAATTATATGTTCAAAAAACTTATTTAAAAATTAATTAGAACTCAAGCCACAAAGGACTTGGGTTCTAATTTTGTGCCTAGCAAACTTTGTTTAGAGCAATTACTCTTACCCCATTGACTGAAGTTTGCTCATGTCAATCACCAAGATAATGACAGACTTCTGTTTATTGAGCTTTGGAAACCACACCTTCCTGATTTCAGAATGAACAACTCGTTCATCCTCTTGACTGTCAACAGCCACAATCAGAGGAATCTCAGTAGCACGATCTTCATACTTCATCAGCTTCTCGACCATTTCCTGATATTCACCACCATTATAGAAAGCTTCAAGAAACTTCCTAAGATTATGCATATCAGAATAAGAGTCAAGAATCTTTGAGAAGTTATTCCAAGATTCACCACCATAAATCCTCTGTGGTTTATCCGTCAACCATGCAAGAAAGCTTTGGCGTTCATTCTGCTTCCTTTGTTCTTCTTCAGAGCTAGGAAATTCAGTTATGATTCCACTATACAGCTTTTCTGCATCATTTAGTTGCCACGGATATTGCTCTTGGATAAGTCGCCCTACTTCATCAGTTGTTACGACTTCAGATTCCTTAGGTTCTGTATACGACACCTCCTTAAACAGACTTTCACTACCTTCGGCAATTTTGTTCTGCTCCATTCATACCTCCAATTGATTGTTTGCAGAACTGCACTTTTTGTGAGGGTATTAGAAAAGGATACATCCTCTTCATCAAACACCTCATTCTACAATAAGTGCATACTTTATTATACCACTTTTTTAGTGTTTGCGTCAAACCAAAAAGCTTTAAATCAATAAATAAAAGACTCAAAGAGAAACACCCCTTCAAGTCTTTTATGTTTAAGACCTATTAGATCTCATTGATTGCTAGCACGATGCAATTATTATGCTCAGCATAGTTGGTGATCAACGGATACACCGTATTGTTTTCAAGCTCTTTCGCTCGTATGACAATCCAAATTGGCTTATCAGATTCATATTCTCCCTGGAGGAGCTCCGACTTAAACTCAGGATAGCTCTGCTCGTAGAAAGCATCAATCTGTTGTACGATTGTCTCCTTGAGCAAGAGGTTGGCCATAAAACGACCCCATGTCCAACCGCCTAGAATGTGATGCGGATACATTACTACTCTTTCAAGAGCAACATATTCGTCATCTTCCTTTTCATCTTCTCGAAACAGGTTCATGATGTTCTCGACATCACTACTACGCCACCCATACATATGCTCGAGTTCTTGCACTGCATACTGCCTAGCAATTTCGTTCTGCCTCACTTTGACCTCCAATATCGTCTCTTGCAGAACCTCTCGAGGTTTAGATTCAAAGAGCAACGCTCCTTTTATCATCCACCTCTTTCTACGAATACGTAGAATTTAATTATAGCACTTTACATTTCTATTGTCAATTTTTTACAATTCTATAATCTTTTCCCATGGCAAATCACTCTTACCAAAATGTCCATAGTTTGTAGTTTTTTCATATATTGGTCTTTTCAAATCCAAATATTTAATAATACCATCAGGAGTTAAATCAAATTTTTCTTTTACTATATTAACTAATTCTTCTTCAGATTTCTTTCCTGTTCCAAATGTATTTATATATATTGATAAAGGCTCTTTCATTCCTATAGCATATGCTATTTGAATTTCACATTTTGCACAATAACCATTTGCAACAAGATTTTTAGCTATATGACGAAGCATATATGCACCACTTCTATCTACTTTACTTGGATCTTTTCCTGAAAAACATCCTCCACCATGTCTGCTATATCCACCATATGTATCTACTATTATTTTTCTACCAGTAAGTCCAGTGTCTCCTAAAGGTCCTCCAATTACAAATCTTCCAGTTGGATTTACATATATTTTAGTGTTTTCATCCATCATATTTTCTGGTACAACGTTATTTACTACTTCTCTAATAATATCTTCTTTTAACTTTTCTTGGCTTACACTATCTAAATGCTGAGTAGATATTAATATAGTTTCTATTCTTTTAGGTTTATCATCCTCATATTCTACAGTTACTTGTGTTTTTCCATCTGGTCTTAAATAATCTAAAATTCCTTCTTTTCTCACTTCTGTTAATCTTCTTGCTAATTTATGTGCCATACTTATTGCATATGGCATATATTCTTCTGTATCAAGGCAAGCATAACCAAACATTAATCCTTGATCTCCTGCTCCACCTACATCTACTCCTAATGCTATGTCAGGACTTTGTCTTGTTATATTTATATCTATTTTGCATGTTCTATAATCAATATCAGTATTTTCATTGTCATATCCAATTTCAGCAATTTTACTTCTAACTAAATTTTCTATATCAACTTCTCCATTTGCTGTTACTTGTCCTGCTATTGTAATTTTATTTCCTGAAGCAAATGTTTCTACTGCTACTCTTGCATTTGCATCTTGTTCTAAATAGCTATCCAATATACTATCAGATATATAATCACACAATTTATCTGGATGGCCTTCTGTTACACTTTCTGATGTGAAATAATATTTTTTCATATTTTTTCCCTCTTTCTAAAAACTTCTAACGTTATCTATTATGCCATTTTTTAGCTATTTTGTCAAATTCTTCATCCATATAATTCTTTCTTCATGTAATTTTCTTCCCAATAGCATTCCTGGCTTTAAATTATACTTTTTAGCAATATCAGAAGCAGTTACAGATGACAAACATTTTTTACCAATAGATAAAAAGTCTAAATCATCTTCTGTCCTTCCTCCTTTATCACAGTTTACTACTATTTGTAAGCCATCTAATCCTAAATATGATTTATCTATTCTTTTTATAAATTCTACTTTTTTAGAAGGTTTCATTCTATTAAATATTCCACCTCTCATATGTTCTCTTGCTGCTACAATTCCACATTTTTTCCAAGCATTTGGCACTCCTAAATCGTCAGAAAATTTCTTAACTATTTCCACTCCTCTTTCTTCATGTCCATAATGATGTGGATATTCTTCTTTTGGTGTTTCACCTTTACCTAAATCGTGAACTAATACACTAAAACGTATTTTTAAATCTGATGTATATTCACAAGATTTATCCACGCAAATCATTGTGTGATTATATGCATCTCCTTCTGGATGATACTTTTCAGGTTGTAATGCTCCTATTAACTTATATATTGGTTTAAAATGCACATCTAAAACATCTGCTTCTCTTAGCACATTAAAGAATATTGATGGCTTATTACTTGCCAAAGCTTTTTTTAATTCTTCAAATACTCTTTCTTTAGATAAATACTTAAGTTCTGATTTTAAACTATTCATCATAGCAATAGTTTTATCTTCTACAGAAAAACTTAAAACACTACTAAATCTTGTTACTCTATATACTCTTAACGGATCTTCTACAAAATGTGAACCTATTGCTCTTATTACACCTTCTTCTAAATCTTTTTTACCTTCAAAATAATCAAATAGTTCTCCTGAAAGAACATCTTCTGCCATTGCATTTATTGTTATATCTCTTCTTTCCAAGTCTTCTTTTAAACTTATTTCTTTTCCAGAAACCACTTCAAATTCTTTATGCCCTAACCCTATTTTTTTCTCTCTTCTTGCTAGTGCAAATTCACATCCATTCATTCTATATACAGGAAATGATTTTCCATCTAATTTAGCTTCAGGAAAAAGACTAATAAACTCAGAACTATCTAGACCAACTACACAATAGTCTTCATCATAATTAGTTCTCCCTAACATTTTATCTCGAACTGCTCCACCTACTAAATAGAGCCTTCCACCTACATCTTCTATTTTCTTAGCAATTTCTTTTATATCCATACTATACTCCTAAACTTTTTCATAATTATAATAAAATGGTAATTATTTTTTCAATAATTACAAAAGAAGCAATTTCTTGCTTCTTAATAAATCTTTTCAAATAATTTACTTACATTTTTTTGTATATAATTTCTAACAACTATTGTTAAAAGTAAATATACTATTGCTATCATTGTTATCAATATATAACTACTTACAAATTTTCCTAATACTACTGATAAAATTATTATTACAGTTATATTTAGTAAACCTAATATTGCTGGCCACATTAAATTCATGTTTTGTTTTACAACAGCGTATTCAGAACTCCATTCTAATTTTGGTTTCTTTAAGTCTACAATAATTGAAATATAACTTTGAAGTATTCCCATCATTATTCCTGCTATAGCAATTAATAGTATATATATAACTGGTAATTTTAATAAATACTCTACCATAACAATTGTAAGAATATTCATAAATATTGTCATAACTATATTTGGTATAACTTTATAATCTACTTGTTTCATTAATGGTACTGGTATATATTTCATAAACACCGCATTTTGTCCATCTCTAGATATTGCTGTTGCTGAAATATATATAAACATTAAGAAAAATTGTATAGCACATAATATACCTATTCCCAAATACACTGATGCTTTATTTGTTACCATGCTTGCAATATCGGTTGGTGCACCATTTTGTTCACCTTTTATTCCTGCAAATGTAAGTACTATCATTAATACCGGAAATAATATTGCAGGTAATACACATTGCATAAAAAATACTGGATTTCTAAGTAATGTTTTAAATTCTTTTCCCACATAAGTTTTAGTAAGAGTACTCTTCTTAAATGCTTTTTCCTCATCTAATTTCTTACTAGTTTTCTTTCCACTTGCTAAATTTCCCACAGCTCCCTTTAGATAAAGCTTTTGACCAACCAACATATAAATAAAATATATTACTGCTGTTGTAACAACTAATAAAAATAGATTTAATATTTGGTTTCCTAAATTTACATTTGTTAAGCCGTCAATAGCCATTCCTAATGTTGGGAAAGCACCTCTTAATATTTCTACTAAACCATTTGCCTTAGTTACCATTCCAACTAATTCTTCAGGAGTTGTATTTGAATCACCTACTGTAAATGATAGTACACATACAACTATTAATATAAGGATTGTTGCAATCAATTGGAATCTATTTCTGTTTTTAGTAAATTTTGCAAAACTCATAACAATTAATACAAGTAAACTTGATATTAACACTGGTATTATTGGAAATGCTATTAACACTATTAACATTGATATATAATATAAAACATTTGCAGATGTTAATACTCCATATATAACCAAAGGTATTAATCCAATTATTGCTACTATAAAATATTCTGTTATTAATAATACATTTGTCTTTGCTGCAATAATTTGTCTCGGCTTTATTGGTAAAGGCAAAATATATTCATTATCTTTAGAATAATATAATATATTTATTGCTGAAAATATACTTTGTATAAGAACAAATCCTGCTATTGCAAGTAAAATTACCCCTAAAAACATTTGCTCTTGATTTATTGCCATTAATTCTTTTATTAAACCATTACTAAATACACCTATTATACCTGCTAAATATAAAAATACAAAAATATATAAAATTATCATTGATTTAGATTTTTTATTTTTGTTCTCATTAGCACCTTTAGCAGTTTCCATATTTTGAAAAGAATTCTTAAAAATTACTTTTGTCAAAGATATTACTTTATTCTTCATTTTCTGTTATCTCCAAGAATAAATCTTCTAAAGATTTATTTTCCTTAAATTTATTTTTCATTTCTTCGTATGTTCCTACAAATACTAATTTTCCTTTATTTATAATTCCAACTCTATCACATAATTTTTCTGCGACTTCTAATACGTGAGTTGAGAAAAATACTGTGTTTCCATTTTTACTATGTTCTCTCATCATTTCTTTTAAATCATGTGATGATTTAGGGTCTAATCCTGTCATTGGCTCATCTAGTATCCAATTTCTTGGATTATTTAATAATGCTCCGCAAATAACTACTTTTTGTCTCATTCCATGAGAATAACTTTGTATCTCACTATTTAAATTATCATATATTTCGAATTTTTTTGTTAATTCTTCTATTCTTTCTTTTCTTTTTTCATTTGGTATTTCATATATATCTGCTAAAAAGTTTAAATATTCAATTCCCTTTAGTTTTAAAAACATATCAGGGCTATCCGGAACAAATCCAAATTCTCTTTTTGCTTCTAAAGGTTGTTTTATTATACTTTTTTCATCAATAAAAATATCACCTTCATCAGGATTTAATATACCTGTTATCATTTTTATTGTTGTTGTTTTTCCTGCACCATTTGGACCTAAAAATCCAAATATTTCTCCATCTTTTATTTCTAAACTTAAATTATCAATTGATTTTTTCCCTTTTACATATGATTTTGATACATTTTCTATTTTTATCATATCACAAATCTCTCCTTATTTCTTAAATAGTTTTCCAAATAATCCTATTTCTTGTTTTCCGTCTTTTTTATTTTTACCTTTTCTACTATTTTTTATTATTTGGTCTATTTTTTCTTCTGTTATTTCATCTTCATCATCAATCATTTCGTCTTCATTATCTTCATCTTCTTCGTCGTCATCATAATAATCGTCATACTCATCTTCGTCATCATATTTTTCAGTATTATATTTTTGTTCTGCTTCTTCTTCCTCTTCATCAAAGACAACATCTTGATATCCATCATTATCGTATTCTTCATCATAGTCATCATCATAATCATCACTATCATTATTATTTTGTTCATCTTTATCATCTTCATAATCAATATCACTACTATATTGATTTATTAATTCTTCTAGCCTTGATGTTTTTGCTTTTGTTCTTGGTTTTGCTTTTGATTTTTCTTTTTCTTTTGATGGTTTTGATTTCTTTATTTCTTTTTTATCCTCTACTTGGTCATCTACTTCTTCAATACGATATTCTGATAAATCTTTCTCAAACTTTTCACTAACTTCTTCTTGGAATGTATTGTATACATTCTTTATTCCTTCAATTCTCCAATAATTTGAATTAATAAGAGTTCCCATATTTATTTTTATATTTGTTGCTTCTTCTTCGAAATCTTTTTCCTTTTCTTCGATTTCTTTTAAATATGTTTTATTATAAAGTTCTTTGTAAGCTTTTCTTGTAGCTTTTCCCATAGTCTCTTTTTTTACTAATTCATATAAATTATCAATTTGTTTAATATCTAACGCAAAATTATTACAAGCATCTTCCATCAATCTACTATGTGCTTTTTTACCATTCATAGCAGACATTCTTTCATTATCTAAAAATACTACAATGTAATCTTTCTTAGATTGTAAAAATGCTAATTTTACACTTACATCTCTTAGTAATTTTTCTGATTTTGCTAATTTTACTGTTCCACTACCATTAACTTCTGCAAGCAATCTCTTCATTCTATCATATATGCTAATATACAACTCAGCCTCTTCTTTAGCAATTTTACTTCTTTCATCTACTGCTATTCTAATCACATCTTCATCAAATGGAACTCTTTCATTTCTTCCATTTTTTAGCATTGCTTCTACTATCTCTTCATTATGAGATTTATAATCTTCAATAAAATTCTTTGCATTTTGAACATGTCTATAATCAAATTTTTCAAATGCAATATTTACCTGTTTTAGTAGACTTAGATAACTTGCTTCTGAAGTTCTATGCATACGTGCATATTTATTTCTTTCTCTTTGTCTTTCTATAAATATAATCATTGCTTTTACATATTTTTCTCTTAATTCTTTTAAACTTTCATTATTTTTATCGATTGTTTCTTCTATTTTTTGCAACTTTTGATCTAGCGAACTTGTATTTTCACTTAAATCATTAAATAATTCATTTCTTTCTTCTTCTACCTTTACATTTATTTCATGAATCTTCTTTTCCTTACCTTGTAAGCTTTCTATTTCAGAAGCAGATTCATCAAATTTTTCTATTACACTTTCTTCTTCCTCTATGATTCTTTGGTATTCTTTTATTTCATCTATCATTCGATTGTAATTCTCATAATTATTTTTTAAGTTGTTTTCTTTGTTAAAGCCTAATATTTTTCCAAAGTAGTTTTCTAAAACAATCGCACTTCTTTCATACATTTTGAAGACCTCCGAATTTTCATTTCCTCATTATTATACATAAAATAAAAATAAAAGTCTAGAGTTTACTAGACTTTTATTAAAATTAATTATATATCATTTTTCTGATTTATTATTCGAAAATATCTAATTTATTTATCTTATTACCTCTTAAAAAGTCTCCTATTTCCATTCTTTTTGCATTTTCTCCTTGTATCTCTAATACTTTAATTGTTCCTTCTTTAGTTTTTATAAATAATCCTTCTTTTGGATTTGATTCTATAACAGTTCCGTTTTTTAAAGAACTATCGTCTTCGTTACTATCTACAACATCAACTTTCCAAAGTTTTATTTTCTTTCCATTTAAAAATGTATATGCACCCATAATAGGATTTAAGCCTCTAACTAAATTTTTAATTTCTCTTGCTGTTTTATTTTCCCAATCTATTTTAGCCATCTTCTTATCAAGCATTGGAGCCAAAGTAAACTCTTCACCTTGTTTTACTCTTGGAGCTGTTCCATTTTCTATTTCTTTTAAAGTTTTTACTAAAAGTTCTCCTCCAACCATAGATAATCTATCCCATAACTCTCCAGTTGTTTCATCTTCGCTTATTTCAACTTTTTCTTTTAGAATCATATCTCCAGTGTCCATTCCTTCATCCATATACATTGTAGTAATTCCTGTTTCTTCATCTCCATTTAATACTGCCCATTGTATTGGTGCAGCACCTCTATATTTAGGAAGTAATGAACCATGTACATTAATACAACCAAGTCTTGGAATCTCTAATATCTCTTTTGGTAAAATCTTTCCATAAGCTACAACACATATTACATCAGGATTTAAGTTTTTTATTTCATTAATAAATTCTTCATTCTTTCTTACCTTTTCAGGTTGCATTACATTTAATCCTTTTTCTAAAGCAAACTCTTTAACAGGAGATGGTTTTAATTTCATACCTCTCCCTTGTGGTCTATCAGGATTTGTTACTACTGTTAATATCTCATGTCCTGCATTGTAAACCGCTTCTAAACTCTCCTTTGCAAAATCAGGAGTTCCCATAAAAACTATTCTCATACTTTTTTTCCTTTCTAAATAAGATATGTCCCAAACTGTCGGTTTCCCGACAAAAGGTAACATCCCTATTGTTCTTCTGGTTCTATATATTCTAATGTTCCAGGTAATATTTTATCTATAAAAAGTTCTCCATTTAAATGGTCTACTTCATGAGCTATTGCTTGTGCTAATAACTCTTTTGCATGAACTCTCATTCTTTTCCCATTTCTATCTGTATATTCTGCAATAACTTCAGCAGGTCTTATTACTTTTGCAAATTGATTTGGAAAACTTAAGCAGCCTTCTTCTACTTCTTGTTCACCTTTTGTTTTTATTATAACAGGATTTATAAGAACAATTGGTCCTTTATCATCATATAAATCTATTACAATTAATCTTTTTAATACACCTACTTGTACTGCTGCTAATCCTACTCCATTAAATTTGTGCATTGTCTCTATCATGTCATCTATTAAAGTTTGTATTTTTTCAGTTGAAATATCTTCTTCTGGAACTTCTCTTGATTTCTTTTTTAATATTTCGTCTCCCTCATATCTTAAATTTCTTATTGCCATCCCTATATCTCCTCTCCTTTCTTCATTTTTTTAGTATTTATTTTTTCTTTATAATATTTAAGCCATACTATTTGGATTTACATCAATAGATATTCTGGTATCTTTTAAATCTTTTTGATATATTTCCCTTAAATAATTATTTAAAACCTCATTTGCTTTTTTATTCATAACACCTTTTATAATTATTCTATAGCGATATCTATTTTGTATTTTATCAATAGGTGCAGGCATTGGTTTAAAGATTTTAAATTCTTTATTTTCTTCATTTTCATCTTCATTATCTAAATGTTGTCTTAAATAACTATAAGTTTTATTACCTATATCTATTAATTCTTTTTCATTTAATCCGTTAAATCCAATTACTATTATATCGCAAAATGGTGGATATTTCAACTGTTTACGTATTAAGATTTCTGTGTCATAAAACATTTCATAATCTTGTTTTTTACTACATAATATACTAAAATTATCTGGATTATAAGTTTGTATTATAACTTTTCCAGGTAGATTCTTCTCTCTTCCTGCTCTTCCAGCTACTTGTGTTAGAATCTCAAATGTTCTTTCATTAGCTCTATAATCATCTATATTTAAAGAACTGTCTGCTGCTATTACTCCAACTAATGTTACATTTGGAAAATGATGTCCTTTTACTACCATCTGAGTTCCAATTAGTATATCTATATTTTCATCTCTAAATTTTTTTAAAATTTCTTCATGTGAATTTTTCTTTGTTACCGTATCTATATCCATCCTAATTGTACTTGCATTTGGAAACTCCCTATGTATTTCTTCTTCTAACTTTTGTGTTCCTGTCCCAAAATAACGTATTTTGTTACTACCACATTCTGGGCAAACTGTAACTAATGGTTCTTCATATCCACAATAATGGCATTTTAATTTTTTCTCATAACTATGGTATGTAAGGCTTATATTACAATTCTTACATTTAACAGTATAACCACAATTTCTACACATTACAAAAGTTGAATATCCTCTTCTATTTAAAAATAATATTGTTTGTTTTTTCTCTTTTAGATTTTCTTCAATAGAACTATATAATTCTCTACTTAACATTGAACGATTTCCATTGGCAAGTTCTTGTTTTAAATCTATTATCGTAACCTTTGGTAAACTAGAATCATTTGCTCTTTTTGTTAACTCTAACAAAGTTATCTTATTTAATTCTTTTGCTCTATAATAAGTATTTAAGTCTGGCGTTGCGCTTCCTAAAAGTAATGGACAATTATTTTGTTTTGCTATATATTTTGCAACTTGTTTTGCATCATACTTTGGATTTGACTCTGATTTATAAGAGCTATCATGTTCCTCATCTATTATAATAATACCTAAATTATCCACAGGTGCAAATATGGCCGACCTTGCACCTATTACTATTTTTGCTTTTCCTTCTCTTATTCTATTCCATTCATCATATCGTTCACCTAAAGATAATTTACTATGTAATATTGCTATTCTTTCTTTTCCAAATCTAGATATAAATCTTTCTAGCATTTGCGGCGTTAATGATATTTCTGGAACTAATACTATTGCTGTCTTATCTCTGTTTATAACGTCTTGTATTAATTGTAAATACACTTCTGTTTTTCCGTGAACCTGTTACACCATATAATAAAAATCTTTTGTAAGTATTATTATCAATTGCTTCTTTTACTTGTAAAAATGCACTTTCTTGTTCTTCTGTTAGTTTTAGGGAAGTTGTTTTTCCTATATTTTTATTTTTCAAAGGGTCTCTTTCTACCTTTTTATCAAGTAATTCTAAATACCCATTTTTCACTAATGTTTTTACAATTGCTCTTGAACAATCTGTTAACATCTCTATTTCTGGTATGGTTACACCTTCATTGTCTTTTATAAAATTAATAACTCTTTTTTGTTTTTCTGATTTTATCTTTCCTAACTCTATATCAAGTTCTATTTCTTCTATATCTTTTTTTAAGTAAACTGATTGTATTGTTTTATCTTGAATCTTTTTTTCTTTACTTCTTGTCCCAGGTGTTAGCATTAATTTTATACAATCTGATACATTACAAAAGTATCTTTTTGCCATCCATCTTGCAAGTTCTATTTGTTTACTATTCAAATTATCTTCTAACTTCTTTATATCTTTTACTTCATATTCTGTTTTTTCCTTTATATTTACTACAAAAGCTTCTTCTAATTTTTCTCCTTTACCAAATGGTACTAAGACCTTACTTCCTACAGCTATAAGGTCTTCTAATTCTTGTGGTATGCCATAATCAAAAGTTCTATTTAGTTTTTTTGCTGTTCTGTTTATTATTACTTCTGCTATCATTTGGACTCCTTTGAAAAAAAGTGAGTTTTTAGCTTAATAAAATCTCACTTTACGATTTTTGTAATAAATTATTTTTCTAACCATTTTCTATATTCTTCTTCTATAACATCTGCAACTTGGTCTGGTGTTAAATTTGTTGTATCTAATACTAAATCATAATTAGATTCATCCTCTTTTCTAACACCATATAACTCCCAATATCTTTCATTCTCTAACTTATATCTTTTTTCTATATCCTTTTTTTGTTCTTCTACTGTATCAAATTTTCTCTCAGTAGTTCTTCTCGTTTCATCTTCAAATACTCTTTTTGCTGCAACATTAATATCAACCTTTAAATACACTTTAAAAGATTGTGGTACGGCATACCATCCAAGCCTTGCATCTATTATAAAATTATCATGTTCTTTTGCATATTCTGAAGCACTATTTTCTATTTGTCTATCTATTTCAGGATGTCCTTTTACATATTCATTAAAAGTAGTAACATCCATTCCACTTTCTTTAGCTAATTTTCTAAAATAGTCTCCGTTTCTATATACTGAATAATTTAATCTTTTCATTAAGATTTTTGATACTGTCCCTTTTCCACTTGCTAATTCTCCTCCTAATGAAATAATATGCTTTTTTTCCATTATTTTCTCCATTTCATTTTTTATTCTTTATTTTCTTCTAATATTTCTACATCTGCATTATCTTCTTCATTTTCATCTTCATCTTCTTCTATTATTGTTACTTTACCTTCAGCTATTTCATTTGCTGCAAGTGTAACTGGTGAAGTTTCCTTAACCTCTGTTTTTGGTTTATCTCCTGCTGCAATTTGTCTTGCTCTTCTTGCTGTTGCAATAACTAACTCATATCTGTTATCTGCCTTTGTTAATAATTCTGCTACTGTTGGTTTTACCATCATTTTTAATCAACTCCTTTTAAATTATCTTTCATACTTTCTGCTAACTGTTTACCAAGTTCTTCTGGTGATATTGACTTATCTATTCTTCCTCCTACTGTTTCCGGTTGAACTGCTGACAATATAATATGACCTGAATCCATGATTAATACAGCTCTTGTCCTTCTTCCATATGTAGCATCTATTGCTGTTTTGTTATCTTTAGCTTCTTGTATAAGCCTTTTTATTGGTGCCGATTCTGGGCTTACTATTGCTACAATCCTTTGTGCTGAAACAATGTTTCCAAATCCTATGTTTACTAATTGCATAAAATCAATCCTTTCTATTCTATATTTTGTACTTGTTCTCTTAGGTTTTCTATTTCTGTTTTCATATCAATCACACCATTAGTAATTTCTAGGCTATTTGACTTTGAGCCTATTGTATTAGTCTCTCTATTCATCTCTTGTATTATAAAATCTAGTTTCTTTCCAACCGCTTCATTTGAATTTAATAACTCATTAAATTGTGCTATATGACTATTTAATCTTGTTACTTCCTCTTCTATTGAACATTTATCTGCATATATAACAACTTCTTGTGCTAATCTTGACTTGTCTATTTCTTGGTCTTTCAGAATCTGTTTTATTCTTTCCTCTAATTTTACTACATATTCTTCAATAAGTCCAGTAGAAAGTTTTGATACTTCATTTACTTTATTTTGTATTAAGTCTAATCTTTCCTTTAAATCTTTTGCAATTTTCTCTCCTTCTACTTTTCTCATATTAACTAAACTTTCAGTTGCACTTTTTATTACTTCTAACATTTCATTCTTTATTTCTTCATCATCTTGATTGTCTTGAATTGTTAACACATCGGGATATCTTGCAATATCATTTACCTGTATATCTGAAAGTAAATTTTCTTCTTCTGCTAATTTTCTTAATTCTTTAATATACCCCTTTGCTAAGCCGTGTATTTATCTTTATTTCTCTTCCTTCTACTGAATTATTTTGAAATGTTACAAAAACATCTATTTTTCCTCTTTTAACATTTTCAGAGATTTGTTTTTTTATTACTTCTTCTAAATAACTTAGTGTTCTTGGCATTTTTACTGATATATCTAAATATCTATGATTTACACTTTTTATTTCTATTTGGTATTTTCTTAAATTCTTTTCTAGGCTTGCTTTTCCGAATCCTGTCATACTTTTAATCATTATCAACTACCTCTTTTTTCTTCCTATTACTTTTCTTTTTACTTTCTTTTTTCTCTTGTTCTTTACTCTCTTCTTTTTTCTCTTCTTTATTTTCTTTTTTTACACCCTTTTTATTTTTGCTTTTTTCTTCCTTTGCCTTTTCTTTATTATCTTCTTTTTTAATTTCCTTTTTGCTTTCCTTTTTATTTTCGTTTTTATTTGCTTGCTTCTTGTTTGTTTGTTTTTTATCCACTGTTTTTTCTTCTTTTTTATTAGAGGTACTTTCTTTCATTTCTTCTATATTTTGTTTAACACTTCTTACTTTTCTTCTCTTTTTTGCTTCTTTTTTAATTGGTTCTTCTTTTACTATTTCTGATATATCACTAAGATTTTTTAGATATCGTCTCTTTTCTCTTGTATATATAATTATTGATTTTAATACATAGTAAATTGCAAAAACATAAGAAGATGTTAATAGATAAAATCTAAAGTCATATTGGTAAAAAGCAATTACATGATTAATTGATAATGAATGCATAGATAAGCATAGAAGTTCTACACCACTTAAAGCCATCTTGCCACTATCTTTTTTATATGCTCTTTCTAACATTACTAAACCTAATACTAAAAATATTCCTGAAAATACTTCTATATCATTCATTAATCTTTCTATATTCATTCTTGTATAAGCAAAATTTAGGACTATAAAATATGCCATTATTCCTATCGCTTTTAACAGATTCTTGAATATTGTGTTCATTATTTCCTCCTAACCGTCTAATTCATACATTATGATACTTAATACATTTAATGCTACTGTTTCTGTTCTTAATATTCTTTTTCCAAGTGTTACAGTAATTACATTATCATTTTCTTTTATCATTTCTACTTCCTTAGGAGATATTCCACCTTCTGGTCCTATTATAACTGCTATTTTTATTTCATTTTCTCCGTATTTCTCTTTTATTTTCTTTAGAGCTTCTTTTAACTTTGTTTTTTCTTCTTTTTCATAAGCTAGTATTACTATATCATATTCCGGTAACAAATTACAAATATTTTTTAATGTCATTATATTATTAACTTTAGGTATAAAATTCCTATCACATTGTTTTGCTGCAACCTCAGATATTTTTTGCCATCTTTCTAATTTTTTTCTTTTATCTTTTTCTTCATATTTTACAATACATCTTTCCATATCTACAGGTTGTATATCATAACAGCCTAGTTCAACGGATTTTTGAATTACTAGATCCATCTTATCTTTTTTGGGTAAACCTTGCATTATTGTTACTTTTATATTAGATTTAAAATCTTCTAATTCTCTTATAATCTTACATTCAATTGATTCTTTTTCTATTTTAGTTATATCACATAAGTAAGTATTTTCTTTATCAGTATTACAGATAATTATTTCGTCTCCTACTTTTTGTCTTAATACGTTTTTTATATGATTTACATCTTGTCCTTGTATTTTTATTATATCATTATCTATTTGTTCATCTCTTACAAAAAACTTTGACATAATCTATCTCCTTTACACTTGCCTATTATATCACATTTTTTTTAATTTTTCCATAAAAAAAAGAAATTATATCCAATTTCTTGAAATATAATTCCTTTTCCTTAAAATTTCTTTAAATTTTAATAATTTTCAGCTTTTATTTCAAAATATGCTTTTGGATGACTACATACTGGGCAAATTTCTGGAGCATATTTTCCTATTACTATATGTCCACAATTTCTACATTTCCAAATTCTTTCATCATCACGGCTAAATACTAATCCACCTTCTACGTTTTCGATTAATTTTTTATATCTTTCTTCATGTTCTTTTTCTATTTTAGCAACTTCTGAGAATAAGTATGCAATATGGTCAAATCCTTCTTCTTTAGCTTCTTTAGCCATTCTGTCATACATATCTGTCCATTCATAATTCTCTCCTTCTGCAGCTGCTTGTAAGTTTTCTAATGTTGATTTAATTTCTCCACCTTGTAATAATTTGAACCACATTTTAGCATGTTCTTTTTCATTATCAGCTGTTTCTTGGAATATAGCAGCGATTTGCTCATATCCTTCTTTTTTTGCTTTACTTGCAAAATATGTATATTTATTTCTTGCTTGTGATTCTCCTGCAAAAGCTTCCATTAAATTTTTCTCTGTTTTTGTTCCTTTTAAATCCATTTCCTATTCCTCCTTAATATTTTTATTTTATTTTTTATCATTGCTATTCTATATCATAAAACAAAAAAAGTCAAGTTTAAAAAAGAAAATGGACTGCACTGTTACTTACTAGCACAGTCCATTAAAGCGGTAGATTTATCTAGCGTTTACCCTTGTTTACCCTTTCTTTTGTAAACGCTTCCCTGCTTTTATCTTTAACTTCTTAACAGGGACATCTCTTCTGACCGTGATACTTGCACGATTCGTTACAGCCTCAATCTTATATTCAGTTGTTTCAGGAACTGTAACAAATAGCCTACACGGCTGAACCCTATCGACATCACAGGTTGCATAGACATAGACAGTATTGTCTAGTCTAAACATTGTAAAGTAAAATTGTTCACCGTACAGTTCTCCTTGCAGATTTGCCATAATCTTCTCCGTTGCCGAAGAAGAGATGTCTACGTCCGCTAGAGTCGAATAGATGTAAATCTTCTTTACACCTTTCCTCGAGAGTTTCTTCTGAACATACTCTCCTTCCTGGAACTCCGCCAGATATTCATCCAGCATCTCGTTGTTCTCGTTCGCCAAAGACTCGCACTTCACCTTACTCATGTTTTTCTCCTAACTACTAGCTCTACTTACTTTACATATCTGCAAGAGGAGTATCTCCTCTATTGTACTCACATTATATCATTGTTATGTATCCTGTCAATCAATTATTATTGAAATATTATAAAATTTGTGATAAGATGTTTATATGCACTTTACATCAGTTGAAAGGAGTTGTAATGAGTTTCTTTAACAGACTGTTTAAGAAACAAGGACAACCGAA
>CALXXB010000017.1 GCA_944392525.1 uncultured Clostridia bacterium
AAAAAATATATGAAGAATATTTTGAAACTGTAAATAAATATTTATTCTGTTTAACTAAAAATTATGACATAGCAGAAGAATTGACCCAGGAAACATTTTATAGAGCGGTGAAGAAGATTGGTACATATAAAGGTGATTGTAAAATATCTGTATGGTTATGTCAGATAGCAAAAAACTTATGGTATGACCACTGTAGGAAAAATAAAAAAATAGTTAATGATGAATATGACATGCTTAATTTGGAAGGCAAAGATAGTGTAGAAGAACAAATAATTTCAAATGATGAAAAAATTACACTATATAAGAAAATGCAAAAATTAGATGAAAAAACAAGAGAGGTAATATATCTTAGGATAACAGGAGAATTAAGCTTTAAAGAAATAGGAGATATTTTAAATAAATCAGAGACATGGGCTAGGGTAACCTTTTATAGAGGTAAACAAAAAATGAAGGAGGGTGATTAAGATGAAAGAGAAAAGAGATTGTAAAATAGTTCAAGATTTATTACCAAACTTTATTGAACATCTAACAAATGATGAAACAAATAAGTTTATAGAAGAACACTTATCAACTTGTGAAGATTGTAAAAAGGTTTATGACAATATGAAAAAAGACTTAAATGTAGACAACAAAACCAAAGAAAAGAAGAAAGTTAAGTTCTTAAAGAAATATAGAAATAAACTAAGAGTACTAGAGATTGCCATATTAATCATATTTATTGTATTTGTTATAAATACTGGAAGAAAAATATATATTATAACAGATTTAAATAACAAAGCTGAAGAATATACAAATTCTACAAATTATCATAGAGTAATTTATACAATAGATAATGGGAATTATACAAAATCAGAAATATTTAGTTTGGATGATAAAAAGAAAATAGTATCAACAACTATGTCAAGTGATGGCGAAAAGAAAGTTGTTAGAATGTATGCAACAAAAATAGGGGATGCTCCAGATACACAATATGCTGAAACATATCCAACTATTGAAAATTATAAACAAAACATATATATAGAAACTGAAACAGAAAAAACAGCTAGGTTAAATTTAGAAACAAGTATATCTGTAGATCCACAAGAAGCATTTTGGGGATTAGACAATATCGGACAACTAATAGTATGTGCAATTACAACATCAATAAATAAAACAACATTTGATGGAGAAGAATGTTATTATGTAACAGGTTCACCAAATATTCTATCTAATTCAACTATGTATGTAAATAAAGATACAGGACTAGTAATAAGCATAATGGCTTCTGAATTTAAAGATACCGATGGAAATATACAAAGAATACCAGGTGCAGAATATGAATTTGAATTTGGAACAGTAACTGAAGATGATTTTATAGAACCAGATATTAGTGAGTATGAAATTGTTGAGTAAAAGAAATAAAGGAAAGAGTAGAAATATTCTTTCCTTATATTTGGCTAAAATAGTGGAAAAATTCTTAAAAATATGATATATTTATATACATAAATAATATAAAAAGGAAGTAGAAAAAATGAAATTATTATTACATACTTGTTGTGCACCATGTAGTGTATATTGTATAGATGAATTAAGAAGTGAAAATATAGAGCCAGTAGTATATTGGTTTAATCCAAATATACATCCATATATGGAATATAAAGCAAGGAGAGATTGTCTAAAAGAATATACTAAAAGCATAAATGTAGAAGCGATATTCGAAGAAAATTATGGCTTAGATGATTTTTGTAAAAATGTATCAAATAAATTAGAAACAAGATGTCAAGATTATTGTTATCCAGTTCGTTTAGAACAAACTGCAAAATATGCAAAAGAACATGGATTTGATACTATATCAACAACTCTTTTAGTTAGCCCATATCAAAAACATGATATAATAAAAGAACTAGGAGAGGTAATAGCTAAAAAATATGGTGTGGAATTTTTATATAGAGATTTTAGAGTTGGATTTAGAGAAGGACAAGCAAAAGCAAGAGAAATAGGACTTTACATGCAAAAGTATTGTGGATGTATTTTCTCAGAAGAAGACAGATATAAAAAGAAGATTGAGAAAGATAAAGAAAAAAGCGGTGTTGTGTAAAGGAATAAGAATTTTATCTATAGGGGAAAAAAGATATGAAAAAAGATAAAAAACATATAAAAATAATTTTTATAATAGTACCAGTTTTAATAATTATTGCAATAATAATCACATTGCTAATTTTAAAAAATAGTAAAGAAGAATCAAAAAATTATTCAGATTTTGTATTAGACTCAAGTTCAAAATATATTGTAACAACAATATAAAAAATCTTACTATGCAGGATGATGGTGGTTCACATACAAATATTTATTATCAAATAGATGTGGATAACAGTCAGGTTATTAAATGTGAAGATAAATATGTAGGATTTAAAGGATATGAGTATGAAGGTAAAATTCTTTATAAAAAGACTTTAAATGAAACTGAATTAAAAGATTTAACTATTTTAATTAATAATATGATTGAGAAAAAAGATGAAGAGAAAGATTTTTCTATTAATAACTACGAACTATCTACAATAGATTATGAGAAGATTATAGTAAGTGATGAATCATTAATAGATGAATTTGAAAATTTAGTAAAAGAAAATAATTTATAAATTAATAATGATTTAAACTTGTTTAAAAGATAAATTTAATGTATAATAAATATGCAATATTTGAGTATTGGAACGTAATCCACGAATGCGATTGTAGAACTAGTACGTAGGTTACTAGTATATTGCAAGAGTAAGTGAGCTTTGCCTTGCTTACTCCTTATTTTTTATTAGAAGGTGTTAAAATGGAAGAAAAAGAAGTAGAAAGAAAATGGTTTAATTACTTTAGTAATATGAGAAATAAATATAATATGAGGGTAAGTGCTAATAAACCATTAATTATATTTTTAGATGCAAAAGATTCATCAAAAAATAAAAGAGATTTATTAAAAGGAAAAGAAAATGGATTCTTTGATTCTTTAGAGAAGACAGCAAAATATTTTACTGCTAGGTATAACTGTATATCAATATGGGGAACTGATGAAATTAGTTTTATTATAGAAGATACAGATAATTTCATAAGTTCAATAAACAATGAAAATAGTTATAGAACTCACGATATTGTATCAATATTTTCACAATATTTTTTTGAACATTTTAATAATATATATAGTAAAGAAACAGTATATTGGCATTGTAAGTGTTTTAATATAGCGAAAGAAAAAGTAGAATCTTATATCAAATTTAAGAGTAAAGGTATTTTAAAAGGAATAACATCTATTTTTCTAAGACAAAATGGAGTTTTATATTATAATGGAAATAAAATAGATTTAAGTGAATATTTAAAGGGAAATATTGTAGTAATAGGAAATGAAAAAGAAAATACAACAAATTTCTTAGATTTAATTGATTTTGATAATTCTTTGTAGATTGGAAGGAAATATGGAAAATAAAAAATGGAATAATTATTTTAGTGATATTCAAAATAAATATAATTTAAAAATGAGTGTTAATAAACCAATAGTGATATTTATAGATGGCAAGGATATTACTAAAAGTCTAAAACATAATTTAATTCAGGAAAATAAAGAGAGTTTTAATGATATTTTTGAACAAACAATTAAATATTTTTCTAATAAATTTAATTGTATTGCTATATCAGGAGTGGATGAGGCAAGTTTTATTTTTGAAGATGGTAAGGAATTAGAAAAATACATATCTAATAGAAAATACAGAGCACAAGATATTTCATCATTATTTTCACAGTACTTTTATAAATATTTTAATGATAAATATGTAAACAAGCCAGTTTATTGGCATTGTAAGTGCTCAAACATTCCAAAAGGAAAGATAAAATCATATATAAAATATCGAAGTTTGACTATTTATGAATTATATTTAACATATTTTTTAAAAAGAAGACAAGTTAAAGATGCTGGAAAAATTCCGTTAGCGGAAAAAGAAAAAAGGTGTAATGAAATAGAAGAATATAAAAAAATAGAAAAATTTACAAAAGGAAGATTATATATTAATGGTAAAAATATTGAATTAGAAGCCTTTTTGAATGACAAAATAGTGGAATTACCAGAAAATAAAAGAGAAGAAAAAATAAAATTTTTGGATTTGAATGATTTTGAATAATGAGGTGAAGCGTCGTGAAAAAGAGATTTGCAAACGGAGTAAAAGAAGGAGAAAATGATTATTCTATAAAACAAATAAATGAGGATTATTTTAAAGGATATATTTGTTTAGTTAAAATAAAAAATGTAAAACATCCTTGGATTATAAATGATGAAGATTATAATGGATGTATTTTAGATGAAAATTATGAATGGTTAGAAATATATCCTGACAATGAGAAATATGCAATTACAGTAATGTATGATGACAAAGAAAATTTGATTGAATGGTATTTTGATATGATAAAATCAAATGGTGTGGAAAATGGAATACCATATATTAATGATTTATACTTAGATTTAGTTATAAGAAGAAATGGTAACCAAATAATTCTTGATGAAGATGAATTAGAAGAAGCTCTTAATGAAGAAGATATTACAAAAGAAGATTTTGATATGGCATATAGAACCATGAGAAAAATTCAAAATAAATATGGAGACAATTTAGATGATTTAATTGAATTAACAAATAAATTGTATAATAAATTTAACAATGAGGAGTAAAAATGCTAGGAGCAATAATTGGAGATTTAGCGGGAACAAAGTATGAATATCAAGAATTTTTGGATTCAAGAAATGGCCTTATAAATGTAGAGAGAAGAAGAAAAATGCTTAATCAAAATACAGAATTATTAACAGATGAAAGCTTTATTAGTGATGATTCACTTTTAACAATAGCAATAGCAGAAGCGATAATTTATAATAGAGACTATGGAGAAGCTTTGAAAAAATATGGACAAAAGTATGGGAATAAACCTGTAGAAAGAGAAGGATTTTTTAAAAATGCATTTTCTCCATCATTTATAAAATGGGCAAATTCTAAGACTTACGAAAATGGAACAAGTCAAGGAAATGGAGCCGCTATGAGAATTTCACCAGTAGCATTTTTATTTGATGATTTAGAAACAGTGGAAAAAGAAGCAAAAAAAGCGACAACACCTTCTCATAATAGTAAACAAGCAATAAAAGGAGCCCAATGTCTTGCAGGTACAATATTTTTAGCAAGGAAGAAAGAAGGAAAAGACAAGATAGAAAAATATGTTACTGAAAAATATGGATATGATTTAAATTATAATTTGGAAGAATTACAAGAACGTAATACTTTTAATGGAACATGTGATGTAACTGTACCACAAGCAATATTTGTATTTTTACAATCTAATGATTTCGAAGATTCAATAAGAAAAGCTATATCAATTGGAGGAGATACTGATACGATTGCTTGCATGGTAGGCGGAATTTCAGAAGCATATTATGGAATACCAAGAGAGCTAAGAAATAGAGCTTTAAAATTAATACCTGAAGATTTAAGACTAATTGTTATAAAAGCTTATGAAAAAAAGAAATCAATGGATTTAAAGAGTAAAGAAGAACAAGAACGTAATTAAAAGGGGAAAAAAGATGGAAAAATTAAAAGAAAAAGATTTTCAAAAAGAAATGGAAAGTAAGGATTATGACAGTATTTATAAAGTTATGGTAGAAAAATCAATTGAACTAGTGAAGAAAATTGCAAAAGTTAAAAAAATAAAACTACCAAAAATAGATTTAGATGATGAAAGTATATTTGATGAAATAGATGAAATATTTAAGTCAAATAGTATATATTTCGGATCAATTGAAACTTTGATGTGGACTTTTAGTAGATGGGAAGATGACTATTTAAATGATTCAAAGGAACAAAAAATAAAAACAAGTATAAGGTTATATAATGAAAGCTTAATAAGATTAGAAGAATATGAAACAATTAAACAGAAAATTAATGAAAATGGATATGAAAACTTAAAAAAGGAAGAAATAGATAAAATCATAGTATTATTTAAAGAAATGATGCAATATAAAAATAAAAAGTATAATGACAACTGGAATTTTAACAATTGGTTAGACGCTATTAGTGAAAACTATAATTATTTCCATAGTGAAATAGATGATATATATGATATTTATTATTATGGACATGTAGACCGTTATATGGATGGTGAAGAGGTAATAGATGTCGACGAAGTAGAAGAAATATTATTTTATGACCAAATTTTTTATTTTCTAGAATCTGATTATAAAGAGCATGCCTATGATTTTATAGAAATAGAATTAAAAGAGGGACAAACTTATAAAGATGTATATAATGATGAAAAAGAAAAACTAGCTAAATTATTTAAAGAAATGCTAGATTATATAGATGCTAAATATGAAAAAGAAACATTTGAAAGTTTAAAGCTTAGAGTTTGTGAAGAATATCCATGGTATGAAGAAAGATTACACTTTTTGTATTCATCAATGGGAATGATTTGGACAACATATATAGAATTAATAGATAATATGGAAAAACTTTATAGTTATTTAGAAAAAGATTATAAAAATATAGAAGAAAATAAGAAGAACTATGAGGAGAAAAGAGAAGAAGAGAGAAATACATTAGATGAGGAAGATGGAGTTATTTTTGATGATGAAGAATTATTTTATGATGAAGATGATGAATAAATAATAAATTGATAGGAGATTTGAATGGAAAACGAATATAAATTGCTAATTAATTTAAGTGGTGAAATGCAAAAAATATATGAGAAAAGCTATAAAGAAGAAAAATATGATTTATTAGTAAATGAAGATGGAATTATTATAGCTAAAAAGAATAATGATGATAGTATAAATTTAGAGCATGAAGAATTAGTAATAAGAACCGTAAGTAGTATGGCAAAAAAATATACTCAAGTAGGTTTTTTGTATATAGACTTAACAAAAGTTATTAATTCTATATTAAAAAAATTAAAAGATGACGGAAAACTAAGGATAGCGGATAAGAGAATAACTTGGCCTATAAGGCAAGAAATTACAAAGACAATTGTTGATAAAAGCAAAAAAGCTTCATTTGACTAAGAGTATCTTAAATGCTATAATGCAGGCAGAAGTAAAATGAATTTTTAGGAGATGATATTATGGAAAAATATCTTGAAATGTTAAAAAAGGAAGATTTAACTCGCGAAGAATTTATGCCAGTATGGAAAGAATTTAAAGAAGATTTGAATAAAGGAAATGTAAGAGTAGCTGAAAAAGTAGATGGAGAATGGGTAGTAAATAAATGGGTAAAGCAATTTATATTACTAGGATTTAAATATGGAGAAGTAATAAAATTTGAAGATGGAACTATAGATAAAGATACTATGGGAGAAAGAAAAGTAACTATAGAAGAAAAAGTAAGAGTAGTATCTCCAACAGTATCAATAAGAGATGGTGTATTTATAGGAAAAGGTGTTACTTTCATGCCACCTTGTTATACAAATATAGGGGCTTATATTGATGAAGGTTCAATGGTAGATTCTTTAGCATTAGTAGGTTCATGTGCACAAATAGGAAAAAATGTGCATTTAGGAGCAGGAGTAATAATAGGTGGAGTGTTAGAACCAGTAGGTGCATATCCGGTAATTATTGAGGATAATGTATTTGTTGGAGCAGGTTCTCAAATAACAGAAGGAACAATAGTAAAAGAAGGAGCTGTAATAGGAGCAGGAGTAACAATTACAGGAAGTACTCCAGTTTATGATAATGTAAATGGAAATATAATTACTCCAAATGAAAATGGTCAAATAGTAATTCCAAAAGATGCAGTTGTAATACCAGGAACTAGAGATGTTAAGTCTAAATTAGAAGGAGTAACTTTATCAAAATCAGTTCCAATAATTATAAAATATGGAAGTAAAGTAGTTTTAGAAGATTTATTAAGACCGTAAATAGTTATATCGCATAAGGCTTCTTATGCGATATTTTGAAAGGAAGAGAAAATAATGGCAAATGTAAATGAGAACTTTTTAAATTTAAAAAATGATTATTTATTTTCTACTATAACAGAAAAAAGAAATGAATATGAGAAAAATAATCCAGATAAAAAAGTTATAAGTTTAGGTATAGGAGATGTATCTTTACCACTTGCACCAGTGGTAATAGAAGCAATGCATAAAGCTGTAGATGAAATGTCTAAAAAGGAAACTTTTAGAGGCTATGGAATTGTTCAAGGATATGATTTCTTAATTGAAAGAATTTTAGATGTTGAATATAAGAAAAGAGGAGTTTCTTTAGATAAAGATGAAGTGTTTATTGCAGCAGGAAGTAAAGGGGATTTAGCAGGAATAGCAGAATTGTTATCAGAAGATAATAAAGTAGCCTTAATGGACCCAGTATATCCAGCATATAGAGATACAAATATAATGCTTGGAAGAAATAATATACTTTATTTAAAGGGGACAGAAGAAAATAATTTTATCCCTGAAATTCCAAAAGAACATGTTGATATAATTTATCTTTGTTCTCCTAATAATCCAACAGGAACCGTATTAAATAGAAAACAACTAGAGGAATGGGTTAAATATGCTAAAGAAAATAAATCTATAATATTTTATGATTCTGTTTATGAAATATTTATTGAAGATGAAAGTATTCCTCATAGTATTTATGAAATAGAAGGGGCAAAAGATGTGGCAGTAGAATTTAGAAGTTATTCAAAGCTTGCAGGTTTTACAGGTGTTAGATGTTCTTTTGCAGTTGTACCTAAAAATTTAAAAGCGTATAGAAAAGATGGAGAGAAAATAGGATTAAATACTTTATGGAGGAGAAGACAAAGTACTAAATTTGGAGCAGCTTCATATATTACTCAAAGAGCAGCAGAAGCGGTATATACAGAAGAGGGGCAAAAACAAATTAGAGAAAATATTAAGTATTATAAAGAAAATGCAAAATATATAAAAGATGAATTAAAAAAAGTTGGATTTACTGTATATGGAGGAGAGAGTTCACCATATATCTGGCTTAAGACACCAGATGAAATGAAATCTTGGGAGTTCTTTGATAAATTGTTAAACGAAGCAGCGGTTGTTGGAACACCAGGTGTTGGCTTTGGAGAGTGTGGAGAAGGATTTTTTAGATTAACTGCATTTTCAAGTAAGGAAGATACCAAAGAAGCAGTAGATAGAATAATTAAATTATTTACTAAATAAAATATTTGAAAGGTAGATTTGAATGAATATTGAACAAGAAGTATTAAATTTAAAATCACAGATGAAAAAAGATAAAGATTATTTATGGAATCATCCAGAAAAAGGATTATGTGAGCTTAAGACTTCTAGCTATATAAAAAGTAGATTGGAAGAAATAGGATATCAAGATATAAATACAGATATATATGCAACAGGAATTATTGCAACATTAAAGGGAAAAGAAGATGGACCTTGTATTTTGTTTAGAAGTGATATGGACGCTGTTGTAATGGATGAAACAGGAAGAACGAAACATACATGTGGTCATGATGCGCATATGACTATTTTACTTTCACTTGCTAAAATCTTAATGGATAATAAAGATAAAATAAAAGGAACTGTAAAACTACTTTTTCAACCTGATGAAGAAGGAGATGCAGGTGCTAAGTTTATGGTAGAAAATGGAGCATTAGAAAATCCAAAAGTTGATAAAGCATTTGCAATACATGTATGGAGTGAATTTAAAGAAGACGAAATAGCTATAAAACCAGGAACTGTTATGGCTTCATCAGATCCTTATGATATCATTGTATATGGCAAAGGTGGTCATGCAGCAATGCCTGAAAAATGTATAGATACAATATATATTGCAAATAAAATAGGAATAGCTTTAAAAGAAATGGCGAGATTAGATGTAGAAGCTGAAGAAAAAGCAATAATTGGAGCAACTGCAATCAGTGGAGGAAAAACAAATAATGTAATCCCAGATGTTGTACATATGAAAGGAATATGTAGAACGAATAATAATGAAGTAAGAAAAGAAATGAAAAATAAAATTGTAGAAACAGTAGAAGGTATTGCAAAAGAAATGGGCGGAAGAGCAGAAGTTAAATTTTTAGTAGAATACCCTGTAACAGTTAATTCTAAAGAAGAGGCAGAAGTTGTACAAGAAATAGCAAGAAAAGTAGTAAATAATGTTGTGACTGATTATCAAACAACAACATCAGAAGATTTTTCATATTACTTAGAAAAAGTGCCAGGATGTATGATTTTTGTAGGATGTAGGAAGGATAAATTTTATCCACAACATAATGAGAATTTTACAGTTGGAGAAAATCCAATATTAATTGGAACTCAAATGTTTTATGAGATAGCAAAGAAATATTTGATGTAAAACAATTTTATTTTAAAAGGTGATTAGTGTATGAAAAAGGTATATATAATAGTGATTTCAACAATAATTTTAATTTTAATAATTTGTGGTATTGAATTTTTGATAAATAATAAAAATCAAGAGAAACAAAATGTAACAAATGCTAACAACAATGTATTTGTAAATGAAAATTCGATAAATAATTCTTCAAATTATACAGTGAATCAAGGTGATGTTAATACAAGAAGTGTTGATAATGTAACAATGAGTATTAAAGAAGGAACTTTAACAAAAACTTCAGCAACTGTAGTGATAGAGGATAAAAATGATGAAAAATATAATTATAGTAGCTGGTTTAGGATAGATAAGAAAGAAAATCAAGAGTGGAAAGAAGTAAAGGCAATTAATGAAGAATATGCTTTTACTGATCTTGCATATATTCCTGATGAAGATGGAAGAATAGAGATGAATACTGATTGGGGAAATTTATATGGAGAATTAGAGACAGGAGAATACAGATTAGTAAAAGAAGTATATGATAATGGGAAAAAATATATATACGCAGAGTTCACAATCGAATAAAAGGATTGTTTTATAGTGCTAGTAGAAATATCTACTAGCATTATTTTTAGAAAAGGAAGATTATTCTATTAAGTTTTATAGGAAAAGTAAAAAAATTATGTTATAATATTAAAAATTTATTTTAAACTTTAAAATGGAGTAATTTATGGAAAAGAAAAAGATAATTATATTTGGAGGATGTTTTAACCCACCTCTTAATTCACATTTTTCACTTGCTGAGCAAATTGTTAGTGAATATGAAGATGTAGAGAAAGTAATATTTGTACCAGTAAATAGTAAATATGAAAAGGCTGATTTAATTGGTAATGAAGATAGATATCAAATGTTAAAAAGAGTATGTGATAAAAATAAAAAGTTTGAGGTATCAAGAATTGAAATAGAGAGTGAAAGACCATTATACACAGTTGAAACTCTAGAAAGATTACAAAATGAGTATTTTGATTTTGATATTGCGTTTGCAACTGGAAGTGATAACTTGAAAATGTTAAGTACTTGGAAGAAAGCAGATGAATTGGTTAAAAATTTTAAGGTTTTTGTACTAGAAAGAGATAAAGACAATGTAGATGAAATTATAGAAAATGATGAGTTTTTAAGAAGAAATAAAGAATCATTTATTAAAGCGAAGAAAAGTATAAGGAGCAATATGAGTTCTACTTTTGTAAGAGATAAAATAAGTAGAGGAAAAAGTATTAGGTATTTGACTCCAGATGAAGTAATATCATATATAGAAGAATATAATTTGTATAAAAATAGATGAGGTGATGAATATGTTAGAAAGAGAAAAACTTTTGTTAGAAGCAGAAAATGCAATTAAATGGATAAAAGATTATGTAGAAAAAGTAGGAGCAAAAGGATTAGTAGTTGGTGATAGTGGTGGAAAAGACTCAGCAACAGTAATTGCAATGGCTGTGAAAGCTATAGGAAAAGAAAAGGTTATAGCAGTATCAATGCCTTGTCATTCTATTAGTGGTGATTTTGATGATGCTAAGTTAGTTGCAGATACTTTTGGAGTAAAGTTTTTAAAAGTAGATTTAAGTAAAACTTATGACAAAATGGAAGAGGAGATAGAAAATTCATTAGATGAAAAATTATCTAATGAAGCATGTATAAATATAAAACCAAGATTGAGAATGACTACTTTATATGGAATTGCACAGAGTTTGGGGTATTTAGTAATAGGAACAGGAAATCTTTGTGAAGCAATGGTAGGATATACAACCAAATGGGGAGATAATAGTTCAGATTTAAATCCAATAGGGAATTTTACAGTTGATGAAGTTTTAGAAATAGGAAGAAGTTTAGGTGTACCAAGTAAGATATTAGATAAAGCACCAAATGATGGATTAGGCGGAAAAACAGATGAAGAAAAAATGGGAATAAAGTATAGACAAATTGCGGAAATGATAGAAAAAGGGAATACAGAAGAACATGCTAAAGAAGAAATTATAAAAAGATATAGAAGTTCAAAACATAAAAGAGAGTTAGTTCCTGTTTATAAATTTGAGAGAAAAAATTATTTGAAAGAAGAGTGTTAGTGCATGGAATATAGAATAAGAGAAATAGAAAAAAGAGATAATAAGCAAGTAGAAAATGTAATAAGAACATGTTTAATAGAATTTGGAGGAAATCATGAAGGCTTAGCTTGGAGCGACCCGGATTTAGGAAGATTTTCAGAAGTATATAATAAAGAAGGTTATAAGTATTGGGTAGTAGAAGATGAAGAAGGAAATATTGTGGGTGGTTGTGGAATAGGTAAGTTAGAAGGAACTGATGATGTTTGTGAACTTCAAAAAATGTATTGCTTAGAAAGTGCAAGAGGAACAGGAATATCACATAAATTAATGGATTTGGCTCTAGATTATGCTAAAAAATATTATAAAAGATGCTATATAGAAACATTAAGTAATATGATAGCAGCAAATAAATTTTATAAAAAATATGGATTTGAAAGTTTGGCAGAGCCATTAGTAAAAACAGAACACTATGCTTGTGATGTTTGGTATGTAAAAGATTTATAAAGGGGAGAAGGCACTTGAAAAGATTAGAAGTATTTGGAAGAAATAAGAAAGCGACGGCAACAGTATATTTTGTATTAAGGTTTTTAGTGATAGTAACAATGGTTTTACAATTTATAGAAGGTAATTATGAAAATGTTTTTATGTGTGCTTTGACATTAGTATTATTTCTGATACCTATTATTATAGAAAGAAAATTAAATATAAAATTACCTAATACTTTAGAAATAATAATATTTTTATTCATATTTTCAGCAGAGATATTAGGAGAAGTTCAAAACTTTTATGGAACATTTAAATATTGGGATACTATTTTACACACTATAAATGGTTTCTTATGTGCTGCGATAGGATTTTCTATGATAGATATATTAAATAGAAGTACTAAATTTCATAAAATGTTAACGCCAGCTTTTGTTGCTTTAGTTGCTTTTTGCTTTTCTATGACAGTTGGAGTACTTTGGGAATTTATAGAATATGGTATGGATAAAACTTTTAATACTGATATGCAAAAAGATAGAATTTTAACTACAGTTTCATCTACATTGTTAAATAAAGAAGGTAAAAATCAAGAAGAAGTTATAAAAGATATTGAAAAAACAATAATTTATGGAAATTTAAATGGAGAAGAAAGTGCTATTACAATTGATGGTGGATATCTAGATATTGGTATAAATGATACTATGAAAGACTTAATTGTAAATTTTATAGGAGCTGTAGTATTTTCAATACTAGGACTTTTATATATTAAAAATAGAGATGAATATAGATTTGCAGAAGAGTTTATGCCAGTGGTAAAAACAGAGGAAGAAATAGAAGAAACTAGAAAAGAATTAGAAAGATTGGAAAAAGTGTTAGAAAAGAAGAAAGAAAAAAAGGAAAGAAATAAGAAATAGTTAAATCTTTTTTCAGATAAAAACATAGGTCAAACATTGAAAAATACAAATATTTTTGTTATAATAGAAAAGTTGTAGAGGAAGGCTCTATTTAGTAGAAAGGGAGTTATATGCCAGATGCACAGTCGAGCAAGTCTCGGAACAAAAAGGTTCTCGAAAGAATGATGAAGGAGTATATATTACTTAATAGATTTGCAAGGATGACAGATGAAGACCTTGGAAGTTGGATTGTAATTTCAGGCGGACAGAAAAAGGATTTGACAGACATTATTGAGTTTGTTGGGGAAAAACGCCTGGCTTCAGCTTTAGGATTCCTTAATGAAAAGCAGTTAGCACACATTTTGAATAATGTAGCACTAGATCTTTTGATAGCATATGATGAGGTGGACAAAGACCAGTTCAACATAATGCCACCTTTTTTTGAAGGATTGAGTGAAGAAGGCATAGCCGAGCAAATGCGTTCGGGACTTGCATATGACGACATTGCAACAGCAATTGTAATTCTTTATAGAAGAGGGAAACTTCTCGAACTTCTCAAGGAGCATGCGCTTACTTGTGATGATGCCACAAAATTAGTTGTAGAATTTTACGCTGATATTATGGGCAATTAAGCTTATCCCCTAAGGATATTTCACTTAGGGGATAAGCTTTTTAAAAATAATTATAATAAAGTGGAAATCCTTGTAGTAAATAAAAAAAATCTGTGATATAATAAAAAAGATTTTTAAGTAGGAGGAAAAATTTTGGATAAATTCGTATTAGTAGATGGAAATAGTATAATGAATAGAGCATTTTATGGAATAATGGGAAGTAGGATGCTTACAACGAAAGACGGAAAATATACAAACGCTGTATATGGATTTCTAGCTATATTATTTAAGTTATTAGAAGATGTAAATCCTAAATATATAGCAGTAGCATTTGACTTAAAAGCACCAACAGCAAGACATAAAATGTATGAAGGATATAAGGCGAATAGAAAAGGGATGCCAGATGAGCTTGCAGAACAAATGCCTATGATTAAAGAAATTTTACGTGCAATGAATATAGATATAGTAGAAATGGAAGGTTATGAAGCTGATGATGTTTTAGGAACACTATCTTGTTATGGAGAAAAACAAGGATTAGACGTAGTAATATTATCAGGAGATAGAGATACTTTCCAACTAGCAACAGATAATGTAACAATTAGAATACCTCATACAAAAGCAGGAAAAAGCGAGACAGATGAATATAATAGAGAGAAAATAAAAGAAAAATATGGAATAGAACCAAAACAGTTAATAGAGGTAAAAGGACTTCAAGGAGATACATCAGACAATATTCCAGGAGTGCCAGGAGTAGGAGAAAAAACAGCTCTAAAACTAATACAAGAATATGGGTCAATTGATAATTTGTATAAAAAAATAGAAGCAGGAGAAGATGACTTAAGAGGAAAACAAAGAGAAAAAATAATAGAGAATAAAGATTTAGCAATTCTTTCTAGAACTTTAGGAACAATTAATGTAAATGTGCCAATAAAAGACGATTTAAATGATTTTAAAGTAGAAGAATGGGATAAAGAAAAAGTATTAGGAATATTTAAAGAGCTAAATTTTAATCGTTATATAGAACGTTTTAATTTAAAAGGAGAAAATGCTGAAACAGAAGGAAATAACAGTACTAAAGAATTATATAAAATAGTAGAAAAATCAGAAAAAGAAATATTAGACTATATAAAAGAAACAAAAGAAATGATATTTTACTTTCTAACTAATAAAATAGAAGATGAAGATAAAATAATAAAAGAAAAAATAGTAGGAATGTCAATATATAATAAGGAAAATAATGAGATTTATTATATAGAGTTAAAAGAAGGAGCTAAAGAGTTAAAAGACATTCTAGAAGATAATGAAATAAAGAAAGTAAGCATAGATTTAAGTAAGGCATATATACTATTAAAACAAGAAGGATTAAATTTAAAAGGAATAGATTACGATATATCAATTGCATCATATATTTTAAATCCAACAGACAATAAACTAAAAATAGAAGATTTAATGGCAAAATATTTAGAATTATATCTAGAAGAAATTTTAGGGGAAGAAGAAAAAGACACACAACAAATAAATTTATTTGATAATGTAGAGGAAAATAAAGAAGAAGAAAGAAAAAGAAAAGAAGCATGTATTTTTGCATATGCAATAGGAAAAATAAAGGAAATCACATTTAAAAAATTAGAAGAAGTAAATTGTTTAGAGTTATTTTACAAAATAGATATGCCAACAGTAGAAGTATTATCAAATATGCAATGGAATGGTATGTATGTTGATAAAGAAGAATTAGAACAATTTGGAAAAGAGTTAACTGAAAAGCTAGAAACAATAACAAAGATAATTTATGAAATGGCAGGAGAAGAATTTAATATAAATTCAACTAAACAATTAGGTGAAATTCTATTTGAAAAAATGAAGCTACCTGTCATTAAGAAAACTAAAAATGGTTATTCAACAGATGTAGATGTGTTAGAAAAACTAAAAAAGGAAGACCCTATAATAGAACAAATATTAGAATATAGACAGCTTATGAAATTGAATTCTACTTATGTAGAAGGATTAAAGCCATATATAAATCCCAAAACAAATAGAATTCACTCATTCTTCCATCAAACAATAACAGCAACAGGAAGAATAAGCTCAACTGAACCAAATCTTCAAAATATACCAACAAGATTTGAATTAGGAAAAAGAGTAAGAAAAGTATTTAAACCAGAAAGTGGAAAAGTATATATTGATGCAGACTATTCACAAATAGAATTGAGAGTTTTAGCGTCAATATCTGGAGATAAGCATATGATAGAAGCTTTTAAAGAGGGGCAAGATATTCATAAACAAGCTGCATCAAAAGTGTTTAAAACTCCAATTGATGAAGTAACAAAAGAGCAAAGAAGTAATGCAAAAGCAGTAAACTTTGGTATTGTTTATGGTATAAGTGATTTTGGCTTAGGAGAGCAATTAGGTATTGGAAGAAAGCAGGCAAAAAAATATATTGATGAATACTTAAGTGAATATTCTGGAATTAAGAATTTTATGGATAATATAAAAGAAGAAGCAAAAGAAAAAGGATATGTAGAAACATTATTCCATAGAAGAAGATATATACCAGAATTAAAATCTAATAATTATATGGTAAGGCAATTTGGAGCAAGAGCAGCTATGAATACGCCTATACAAGGAACAGCGGCAGATATAATGAAAATTGCCATGATAAAAGTATTTAAAGAAATTGAAAAAAGGGGATTAAAATCAAAAATAGTATTACAAGTACACGATGAAATGATGTTGGAAACTCCAATTAATGAACAAGAGGAAATACAAGAAATAGTAAAAAATAGTATGGAAACAGCAGCTGAGTTAAAAGTACCTCTAATTGCAGAATTGTCTGAAGCAGACAATTGGTATGATTGTAAGTAGTTTAGTCCAATTGGGGACGTCTTTTAAAGTGTATGACAAAGGAGAGAAAATAAAAGTGAAAAATATAAAGCTAGTTATTGCTATTGCAATAATTTTACTTGTTATTGTAGTTATTTTTATTTTTAAAGATAGAATACTAAAAGTAATGTACCCTAAAGCTTATCAAGAGATAGTTTCAACTTATGCAGAAAAATATGACGTAGAAGAAAATTTGGTATTTGCAGTAATTAAAGCAGAAAGCAATTTCGATGAAGAGGCTGTATCACATAAAAATGCAATTGGACTAATGCAAATTATGGAAGAGACAGCAGATGATATTGCAACGACATATGGAATAGATATAGACCATGATAATATAAAAGAATCAGTAGCAGATGTAAAAAACAATATAAATATAGGAACAAAGTATTTAAAAGTTTTGCTAGATAAGTATGGAAATAAAGAAGTTGCGGTAGCAGCATATAATGCAGGAATTGGAACTGTTGATAATTGGATATCAAAAGATATAATTAAAGCAGATGGAAGTGATATTGAAAATATACCTTATAAAGAAACTAACAATTATGTAAGGAAAATATTAAGAAATTATGAAATTTATCAAAGCATATATGAATAACTAGACAAATGATGAAAAATGAAATAAAATAGAATGCGAAAAGTAGAAGGAGAAGTTAATATGCTATTAGAACAATTACTATTTATATTTGTTTCATTCGCAATATTTGTGTATATGTTTTTTAGAATGATAAAAAGAAATGACACTAGTTATGTGGCTATTTTGGTATTAGAAGCAATGGGAATAGCTCTTAATTTCCTTGAGGTTTTATTTGATATAAAATTAAATGTGTTTTTTATGATTTTAAAATATGTATTAGCAGTATTAATACCAATAGTAATTATCATATTAGAAAAACAAGGAATATATTTGTATGAAGCAATTAATTTAACTAAAGCTAAAATTTGTCTATTATTTAAGGATAATAAAAAGGCAAAGGATGCTTTGCTTAGTTTACTTGATAAAAACAAAGATAGTTATAAAGCCCATAAGATGCTTGCGGAGATTTACGAAAAAGAAGGTGGAATGAGAAAGGCGATAGATGAATATGTACAAGCAATTGATTTAGATAAGCAAGATTATGATTCTTATTATAAAGTAGCGGAATTGTTAAATGGTTTGGATAAAAAAGATGAAGCAGCTGAAATGTTATTTAATTTATTAAATAAAAAACCAGATACATATGAAGCGTCTATGTTATTAGGAGATATTTTAATTGATACTGAAATGTATAAAGAGGCAGTGAATGTATATCAAGAGGCATTAAAATATAATCCATATAGTTATGATATAAATTATAATCTTGGAATCGCTTATACAATGCTTAATGATTTTCAAAGTGCAAAGACTTGTTATGAAAAAGCAGCTGAAATTAATAGTCTTGCATATGCGTTGAAATATGATTTGGCTGAAATTGCTCTTATTTACAAAGACATAGAAGAGGCTGAAAAGAAGTTTTTAGAAGCTGTGAATGAAGAAGAACTTTCAGCAGATAGTTATTATGAACTATCTAAAATATCATTAATCAAAAATGATAAAGATACAGCTATAAAATATATAAATACGGCAATAGATATAGATAGCAAGAAGATTGTAGATAAGGTAAAGAAAGAGCCTATTTTTATACCAATAATGGCTAGAATTTCAATTCCATTTAATTTAGAAAACAAAGAACAAGATGAAAAAGGAAAATTAAGTAAAAAAGAAATAAAAGTAAAAGAACATTTAGAAGAAATGTCTGAAATTACAAGACACTTAAGTTATAATGATATTGATTTGTTAAAGAAAAATAGAAAAGAAAAAATGGAAAATAAGAAAATGCAAGAACAAGAAGGAAAAGAAAAACATATAGAAAGACAAGATTAAAAAAGGACTCATAAAATTCCTAAAATTCAATATAATAATCATAAGGAGGGATTTTATGAGTACAAATTTTGCTATAATTGGTGGAGATTTAAGAATAATAAAACTTGCAAAGATGTTAGCGGATGAAGGAAATATGGTATATACTTTTGGATTAGAGAAAGCTGAAGAATTGAAAGGACAAGAAAATATTATCTTTACTGAAAAATTGAGCAAGGCTATTCCAGAAGATGTAGAAGTAGTAATAGGACCAATACCTTTTTCGAGTAATGGAATAAATATTAATGCACCATTTAGTGATACAGAAATATCTATAAGAGAACTTGTTCATTATTTAAATGCAAAAATATTAATTGCTGGAAGTATTATGCCAGAAGTATATAATATGGCAAATGATGAATATGTTGAAATAATAGATATTATGAAAAGAGAAGAACTAGCTGTGCTAAACACAATTTCAACAGCAGAAGGTGCAATAGAAATTGCTATATCAAATACTAATAAAATAATACATGGAAGTAAGGTATTAATATTAGGTTTTGGTAGAATAGGAAAAGTATTAGCAAGAAAGATGGCAGGGTTATCGGCTAAAGTTACATGTGCAGCAAGAAAAGATGAAGATTTAGCTTGGATAAGGGCATATGGTCATAATGAAACTAATATAAATACTTTAGGAGAAAATTTAGGAGAATTTGATATAATAATAAATACTGTTCCGCATTTGATTTTAAATAAAGAAAGACTACAGTATGTTAGAGAAGATTGCTTATTAATAGATTTAGCATCTAATCCAGGAGGAATTGACAAAAAAGAAACTAAAGAAAGAAATTTAAAATTAATATGGGCGTTAGCACTTCCTGGAAAAGTAGCACCAGTAACAACAGCGGAATTTATAAAAGATACAATATATAATATATTAAAAGAAGTATATAAAAAATAAACAAAGGAAGGAAGAAATGATATGGGATTAGAGCTTTTAAAAGCAGGTGTATTTGGAGTTATAGAAGGAATTACAGAATGGTTGCCAATTAGTAGTACAGGACATTTGATTTTAGCAGAACAATTTATAAAGTTTAATGAGGTTTCACCAGAATTTTGGAGTATGTTCCAAGTTGTTATTCAATTTGGTGCCATTCTAGCAGTTGTTCTTTTGTATTTTAAGAAAATTTGGCCTTTTACTAAAAATAAAGAAAAGGTAATTAAGAAGACGGGAATTTTATCTTATTTTAATAAAGATATAATGAATTTATGGGGAAAAATACTAGTAGGTTGTATACCAGCGGCTGTTATTGGATTGCTTTTCGATGAAGTTTTTGAGGCTTTGTTTTACAATCCAGTTTGTATAGCGATTGCTTTGATTATTTTTGGTATAGCGTTTATTGTAATAGAAAATTGGAACAAGAGTAGAAGAGCAAAGGTAAAGGAAACTAGTAAAGAGATTACATATAAAGATGCATTTTTAATTGGAATATTCCAATTAATTGCAGCAATATTCCCAGGTACATCACGTTCAGGTGCAACAATCATTGGTGGATTATTAATAGGTCTATCTAGACCAAATGCAGCCGAATTTACATTTTACTTAGCAATTCCAACAATGCTTGGTGCAAGTTTATTAAAATTAGTTAAGTTTGGATTTGGATTTACAGGAATAGAAATAGCAGTATTACTTGTTGGAATGTTAGTTTCATTCTTAGTTTCTGTTGCAATTATTAAATTCTTAATGAATTATATTAAAAAACATGACTTCAAAGTATTCGGATATTATAGAATAATACTTGGAATTATAGTTTTAGCATATTTCTTTATGGTATAAAAAGAACGAGCTCGCAAGATTGCGGGCTCGTTTTGACTCATGCGTTCTCTTCTTCAGAGTCACTTCCTCGAAAATACTGCTCATCAAGAAAATTGAAAGCAGAGATAATCGCTCCTATAGTATCCATACATCCGAGGGAGTATGAAACGTTCCAAAGCTGATCATCTTTATCAAGGTCATTCAATTGTTCTGTAATTTCTATCTGCTTTTCCTCACATTGCTCTTTTAAATCAGAAAGTATGAGATCATAGTTATGACGATTCATAAGATAGCCCATAATAGCACCATCTAAAAATCCTGATTTATGAGCAGAGAGAGAAATAATCATCACAAAGTTGAAGCAGATGACTACAGATAAAATACTCAACAAGAGTGTTGGGAGCCCTGTAGCCCAAAGAAGTTGCAAAACAATGAGAAGGATGATTCCGAAGAACATAGAAGTTGGCACGATGTCCTTCATGCTTTTTGACATTTCGTCAAGCCTCCTAAGTTGAGGTTTACAATACACGATAAATATTATATAACATTTTGTGTGAAAATACAAATTTATATGGTCTAGAATTATATTGAAGTATTGAAAAGTTATGTAAATTGTATTATAATAATGTCACAAAATCTTTGTAATCTCGTTTTTTCAGCGAGTGTATATAGCAACTGGTAAAAAGACTATTTTCGAGAGAGGAGAAAAAATGGCTAAGAATCTGCAAACAAGTTCGGACGAGCTTTTAAATGAACGTTCAAAGCTCCAACGGAGTGCAAGAGTGCTTCAGGGTTTGCTAAATGAGTTTGCAGCAAGCTCGAATGGTACGGCACATGACTATGATGTCTTGTGTGACCTTGCAGCAGACTTGGCAGCTATCTATGCGCAACTAAGAGTTATTGCGTTTCAGATTTGATTAGCTACAAGTCAAATAGCCAAAAAAGAAGGCACCCCGAGTTTGGGGTGCCTTTGGTATTACTCGACTTCAGCATCTACTTCAATGATGTTTTCATCAGGATGAAGTTGGGAGGAATCTATATCATGATTAAATAAGAAATCATAATAATCTTCACGCCTTTGGTGAACTCTTCCCAAATTATATCCAAATTCAAAGCCATTATCATAATCATTTGCATGCTCTCGTAGTGCTTGATAGTAGCCTAGGTTGAAGAAAATCACATATATTATGCCGAAAGCTATGCAAAAGAGCAGATTGCTGATAACCATACCTAAAGAAAATCCTTCAGATATTGTTTCAACAATAATTCTGAAAACGAAGACACAAAAGAGACCTATGATAATACCTTTATACTTCGACATATGTGTCAGTACCTCCTATTTGGCTTTACTTTGCTCATATCTGACTTAGTCCTAGTGAAAACTTCAGAAGCGTTCTTGTATCCTTTCTCGTAGCCTTTGATAAGTCCCATCTGATATAGAATGAAGCTAGTTGTAACACAAACAAAGCCACTCATGACAAGAAAGTGTACCTTTTGCTTCATTGTAAAACCTCCTTAAATAGAGAGTACAAGCGTGCATATATTATAACATATTTAGGTTAAAAAGTAAAACTATTCAACTCTTCTATTGTTTCTTGTGTCTTGGTTAGAAGAATTATTACATAATTTTTCATATTCTTTACATTTTATTTTATAATCCATTTGCATACAAAGATAACGATAATAGTAAAAGGCTTGTTCATATTGCATTATTGGATTAAACATAGGGTCTCTATATAAATCATTTATTTCGTTATTCATGTTTTGATTAAAATCCATGAAATTAGGATTGAAACCATTATTGAAATCTCTTTCCAAGATAAATCATCTCCTATAAATCAAAATTAAAAAAAGGTATAACATTAATAAATATATATGTATAAACTGAAGCAAGTATTCCTTGAAGTATTTTTCCATAAATGTAAGGTTTTATTGACAAATCTGTTTTTGAGGTAATGCTTAATACTTGAAGTAATACTGAAATTCCTCCAAAGCCAAGTAAAAATGAAGTAAGAATAATATTTATAGAAAGTTTTTTACATGCAATTTGAGAAATAGCATTAATTCCATTTGTGATTTCAAAGAAACCACAAATCAAAGGACTAATAAAAGAGGTGTCAATATTAAGAAAATTGAACAATGGTGAAAAACATGTTGACAAAACATTTATTAAACCACTTGATTTTAAAATAGAGATAACACTAGAAAAGATTACAACAAAGCCACCGATTAGTAGAATAGTTGAAATACTACTTGTAATACTATCTGCTAAGACTTCTCCTAAATTAGAAAAGGAAACTGCTTGCTTTTTTTGATTAAATAGGGAATTAGAAGATGTAGTTGATGAGTTCTTTTTCCAAAATCTAAAGATAATGCCAACACTAATGCAAGATAGAATATGTGTTATGAAAAGTAATAGACCAATAGTAGTGCTACCAAACATTAAAATACCAACAGTTCCTATTATAAAAAGAGGACCTGAATTATTAGTAAAGCTAAGTAATCTTTCACATTCTTCTTTTGAACAAATATTATTTTTTCTAAAATTAGAAGCAATTTTAGCCCCTACTGGATATCCACTAATTATTCCCATGATAAAGGCAAAAGCACCTTCACCACGAACATTAAATAATGGTTTCATATATTTATTTAGAATATTACCTAAAATATTTACTATATTTGTGTGCATTAAAAGTTCAGTAGAAACAAAGAAAGGAAAAAGAGAAGGTACTACAGAAGTTGCCCATAAAGTAAGTCCTGATTTTACAGCCGGGAGATTGGACTTAGAAAATATAAGTAAACACATAGTAAAACATAAGAAAATTAGAGGTAATATATTTCTTTTAATTTTTAAAACGTAAAAGTTAGGTTTCAAGATTATCATCCTTTATAATAAACTTTTATAAAATATATTCAGAATAAAAAAAACTATGTATCAAACTTGTAATTTAAGCAAAAAAATGATATAGTAAAATAGAATTTTTTATAGAATATAATAAAGGAAGTGTAAACTTGGAAATAAGAAAAATAATAGAAGAATCTAGTTTAGAAATTCCTGAAGATAGAATATTATTTAATGAGCCAATGAAAAAATATACAAGTTTTAAAATTGGTGGACCAGCAGAGTGTTTAATAAAGATTCAAACAAAAGAAGAATTAAAAGAAGTGTTAATTTTAGCAAATAAAAATAATATTCCTATAACAGTTGTAGGAAATGGAAGTAATGTTTTAGTACTAGATGAAGGAATACCAGGGATAACTTTGATGATAAAAATAGAAGGAATAAATTTTTATACATTAGATGATAAAAAGTTTAAAGTCAAAGTAGGAGCTGGAGAGAAAATAGCAAAGGTAGGAAGAATGTTTTTAAATAATTCTCTTACAGGTTTTGAAGAAATATCAGGAATACCAGGAACTTTTGGTGGAGCAGTAAGAATGAATGCAGGTGCACATGGAAAAGAAATGAAAGACATTGTAAAAAATGTGACTTGTGTAGATTATTTTGGTAATGAAAAAGTATTTAATAATTCTGAAATGAAATTTGAATATAGAAGAAGTATTTTAAAAGAAGAAAAATATATAGTAACAGAAGTAGAAATAGAGTTAGAAAAAGGAAATGTTGAAGAGATAAAGGCTAAAATGGATGAGTATGTTAAATTTAGAAAAGAAAAACAACCATTAGAATATCCAAGTGCAGGAAGTACATTTAAAAGAGGAGAAGATTTTATAACAGCTAAATTAATAGATGAAGCAGGCTTAAAAGGATATTCTGTTGGTGATGC
>CALXXB010000018.1 GCA_944392525.1 uncultured Clostridia bacterium
TTATTTTACCTCCCATACTTCTGGTTTTTGTGCTTGATTTTCATGTTCTGCTCCAGCATATACTCTTAATTTCTTTAGCATTTGTCTACCTAAAGAATTGTGAGGTAACATTCCTTTAATAGCTAAAGTCATAGCTTTTTCTGGATTTTTTTCAAGCATTACTCTTGCAGGAACTTCTTTCATTCCTCCAATGTAACCTGAATGATGTCTATAAATTTTTTGGTCTAATTTGTGTCCTGTAAGAACAGCATCTTTACAATTTAAAATAATAACATGATCTCCAACATCAATATTTGGTGTAAATGTTGGTTTATGTTTTCCTCTTAATAATTTTGCAGCTTCTGTAGCAACTCTACCGATTGGTTTGTTAGCTGCATCAATAATATACCATTTGCTTTCTACTTCACCTTTTTTTGCACTATATGTTGTATTATTCATGGTAATTTATACCCTCCTATTTTTATTATATTTATATATGAAGTTTAAATAAGGCCACCGGGGAGAAGCTCATATTTAAATCATATTATCAATATCGCTAAACTATTATATTATGAAAAAGCTAGTTTGTCAATACTTGTAGCGAATTTTTTTATAAAACTTGACAAATCATTTGGTTTTGTGTATACTATGTTCGTTAACTAACAGGATGTGAATATTATTTATTTAAGGAGTAATATAAAAAATGAAAAAGAAAAATGTAATAAAAAACATACTAATGATAGCCGCTTTAGGAATAGCAATTATGTTTTTTACGAATGTGATTTTTGCAGCAAATACAGCTAAAATAAGTGTAGAAACTGCAAATCTAAGAGAAACAGCAGATGAGGATAGCAGAATTTTAGTACAATTATCATTAAATGATGAAGTAGAAGTATTACAAAAAACAGGAAACTGGTATGAAGTTAAAACAAAAAATGGTACTACAGGATATTTAAGAGAAGACTTAGTTAAGGTTTCTGGTGAAGTAGAAGAAAAGGAAAATACTTCAGAAGAAACTAATACAACAGAAAGTAATGCTGAAACTACATCAAACCAAGAACAAGAAACAACAGAAGTAAGTACAGATACAACATCAAGTACAAGAATTGTAAAAGAAGATACAAAACTAAAAATAGTACCAGCTATTAATGCAACAGATATCGTTGAAGTTAAACAAAATGATAAAGTTACAATAATAGAAACAATGGGAGATTGGATTTGTATAGAGTCAGGAACAACAAAAGGTTGGATAAGAAGCGATAAATTAATGACAGAAGAAGAAAAAGCAAAACTTGATGAAGAAGCAAAAGCAGCAGAAGAAGCTGCAAAAAAAGCTGCTGAAGAGGAAGAAAAACAAGCACAAACAACAAAAACAATGTATGCAAATTCAGCTACTGTAAATGTAAGAAAAGAAGCAAGTAAAGATTCAGAAATAGTAGAACAAATAAAACTTAATACAGAAGTAACTGTTTTATCAGAAGAAAGTGGATGGACGAAAGTAAGAGTTAATAGTAAAGAAGGATATATAGCATCAAACTTACTATCATCATCAAAAACACAAGAAACAACATCAAGAGGTAGTACAACTATAAGAAAACAAGCAACATCTACTACAAAAGAAGAAACAACAACTACAGCATCATCTGGAAAAGGTTCAACAGTAGTAGAAACTGCTAAAAATTACATAGGATATAGATATGTATATGGAGCGGCTGGACCAAACAGTTTTGATTGTTCAGGATTTACATCATATGTATTTAAATTACATGGTGTAACTTTAAATAGAACAGCAAAAGGACAATATAGTAATGGAACAGCAGTAGCAAGAGGCGATTTACAACCTGGAGACTTGGTAATGTTCGGACCATCAGTATCAGGAATTAATCACGTAGGAATATACATTGGTGGAGGTCAAATAGTTCATGCGGCTAATCCATCAAGAGGTGTAACAATAGATACAATAAATTCAGGATATTATAATAACAACTATGTAGGAGCAAGAAGAGTAATATAGCAAACTAAGAAAGGAAGATTAAAATAAAAAGACCAATTTTAGTTGTAGCTATAGGATATATAATAGGAATAATTATGGGGCTATACTTTAATTTTAGTATAGTCCTTTTATATATATTTATAGCTGCAATATATTTAATAAAAAAGAAGTTAATAAAAAGAAAAGTGGAAAAGTTAAATTTATTAAATCCAAGAAGATATTTTAGATATTTCAAGATATTTTTTAATCATAAAATTTTAATCATAATTTGTATTAGTTCTATTATTTCAAATACTATAACGATTTTAAAGAATAATGAATATGAAAATTTATATAATGATAAAGAATATTTGTCAGGCTTAGCCTTAGTTGTGAGCGAAGGAAAAGAAAAGGAATATAATTATACATATAAAATTAAAATATTAGATACAAATAAAGAAAAAAGTAAAAATACGTATTTGTATTTAAAAGTGAATAAGAAAGATAAGAAATCTTTAGAATATGGTGATATGATAAAGTTTAAAGGAGAATTTCAAGAAGGAAGCAATAAAAGAAATTATGGTGGTTTTAATTATAAGGAGTATTTAAAAAGTGAAAAAGTATATGGAACTATAAAAACAGATAATGTGAATGTTTTAGAAAAAAGCAAAGGAAATTCTTTAATTAGTTTTACAAATAAGATATCTAAGTCTATAAAAGAAAAAATAAATAGTTTTCTAAATCCTAGAGAAGCAAGTATGCTTGTAGGAATCTTACTTGGAGATGATGGGAACATAGATGAAGATATAGAAGAATCTTTTAAGGTAAGTAGTCTTTCACATGTATTAGCAGTATCAGGCATGCAAGTTACATATATTATTACGGGAATGTATTTTGTTTTTAATTTTAGTATAGGAAAAAGAAAAACAAGAATTTTAATTATTATTGTTTTAATGGTTTATACAGCGCTTACCTGTTTCTTTTCATCAATTGTAAGAGCAAGTGTTATGGGAATATTAATTATGGGGGCAGGTTTATTCTATAGGAAAAATGATATTTGGACATCTATTTCATTGTCTCTTCTTGTTATGCTCATTTATAATCCTTTTATTATCACAAATGTGGGGTTACAGTTATCATATTTAGGAACAATAGGAATTATTTTATTTAACAAAACCGTTTTTCAAATTCTTAAAAATATAAAACCTAAAAATAGAAGGTATGAATATAAAATAAATAGAAAAATGATACTTGCAATTTCAAAAATAAAAGAAATATTATCAGTGACAATATCAGCAAGTATGGGAGTAGTTCCTGTTATGTTATTTCATTTTAATTTATTTAGTACCTATTTTTTAATAACTAATTTGTTAGTAAGTCTAATACTTCGGACCACTTACGATTTTTGGAACGATAGTTGTACTTGTGTCTTTCGTATTTTTTCCGATAGCTGAATTTTTATCAGGAGCATTAGAATTTTTTATTAATGTACTTATTTCTATTTCAAATTTTAGTAATTTACCATTTTCTAAAATATATGTTGTAACTCCTAAAATATTTTTAGTAGTATTTATTTATGTTGTTTTAATAGTTTTTAATTATATCTATAAAATTTATCATGATAGAAACCCAAGTATTACAAAAATACGATTTAGAAATTTAATTGCTGCTTATAAATATCAATTTATACAGTATAAAGAAAAATATGAGAAAAGAATTTTTATTATTTTAATATTAATTATTTTAACTTTTTCTATTTTTCAGTTTATTCCTAAAGACCTAAAAATATATTTTGTGGATGTAGGGCAAGGTGACTGTACTTTTATTGTTACTCCTAAAAATAAAACTATTTTAATAGATGGTGGAGGAAGTACAGGTAGTGATTTTGATGTAGGGGAGAGCACTTTACTTCCATATATTTTAGATAGGGGATATAAAAAAATAGATCTTATGGTTATATCACATTTTGACCAAGATCACATAGGGGGATTACTTACTATTTTAAGAGAATTAAAAGTAAATAGAGTATGTATTTCAAAACAAGAAGAAAACTCAGAAAATTATCAGGAGTTTTTAGAAATAGTAAAGGAAAAAAGCATTCCAGTTTCTATTGTAAAAGTAGGGGATAAAATAAAAATAGAAAAGAACTTATATTTTGATATTTTATGGCCACAAGAAGAACAAATTCTAGAAAACAGGATAAATAATAATGCTATTGTTATGAAATTGAATTATAATGGATTTTCATGCCTTTTTACAGGTGATATAGAAAAAGTTGCTGAAGATAGAATGGTAAGTTTATATAAAAATAAATCTGTTTTAGAGAGTGATATCTTAAAAGTTGCTCACCATGGTTCTAAAACTTCTACAACAGAAAATTTTTTAGAATTGGTTAATCCAAAAAATTGTCTTATAGGAGTAGGGGAAAATAATTTATTTGGACATCCATCAAGTGAGGTTATAGAAAGATTAGAAAAATCTAATGTAAAAGTTTATAGAACAGATATAAATGGTGAAATAATTATAATTGTAAACAATAAAGGAAGATATCTTATAAACTCGATTTATTAAATTTGTAAAATTATGGTATAAATTTTTAAGAATTGTAAACAATAAGTACAAAAGATAAATTTGGAGGAGAGAATATGAATAAAACTATTATTATATTGCTTGCAATTGTTGTGATTATCGCAGCAATGGTTACAGCTGTTTTTGTTTACATGCCAGAAGAAGAAAATAGAGAAGAGGTAGAAGTGCAGAATGTAGCTGTGGAGAATACAATAAATGAACAAGAAAATGTAACAGAAAATACTACTAATATGGTCGAAACAAATGCAAATGAAGAAAGAATATCACCAAATGCTTTTATAACATTTAAACAAACCTATAAAGAATGTGGACATACAACTAGTGAGTTTGTAGAAGTACCAGAGGAATTTGTTAATTTAAGTGAAGATGAATTAAAAGAAAGATATACAGATTGGAATGTAGAAAAATTTACAGATACAGATATAGTACTCAGTAAAGAAGTAGAAGGAAGTTGTAATGAACATTATGCTGTAAGGGATGTAAATGGAACAGTTACTGTGTTTCATATATTAGAAGATGGAACAGAAGAAGAATATATGATAACAGATATTGCAACAGAATATTTAACAGATACTGATAAAATAGAAATGAAAAAGGGTATAAAGGTAAATGGAAAACAAAACCTAAATCAATTAATAGAAGATTATGAATAAATTAGCAATTCTAATAAAATAGGAACTGAATGATTATTTTATCCAGTTCCTATTTTTTATTTATTTTTGTTTCTTTTCTTTCTTATCCACAGTTACTTCTTTCTTTAAGTCTTGTTTATCAATAAATCCTTTTCTATATAGATCTTTTATGTACATGATTAGTGCAAAAAGAGTAGCAACTACAGCTAAGCAAAACAATGCTAAATCTATATTGCTCCATATTCCAGTAAGGTCAAATTGTTTTGTAAGTAATGAAAATACAATTGCTACATATAGTAAAACAGTTGATAATTTTCCGTACCATTTACTATAAACTACAACATCCTTACCATAAAGGAAAGAAGCACCACAAATCATTATAAATTCTTTAGAAAGTACAATAATTAAAATCCAAAGTGGAATTATATTTACAACAACTAAAGAAGTTAGAGTTGCAATTTGTGTTAATTTATCAGCTAAGGGGTCCATTAATTTACCAAAATTAGATATTAAATTATATTTTCTTGCAATACAACCGTCTGCAATATCAGTTATACCAGAAATAGTAAAAAATATAAATGCTAAAATATAGTTTCCTGTAAAAATATAAAATAATATAAATGGTATTAATAAAAATCTTATAATCGTTAGTGCATTTGGTATATGTTTTAACATAATTTTCTCCTATTTATTAACTTCAAATTTTAATTTATCATTTTCAAAATCTACTTTTACATGTTGACCATCTTGAAGTTTTCCTCTTAATATCATTTCTGACAATTCATCTTCAACATATCTTTGAATAGCTCTTCTTAGTGGTCTTGCTCCAAATTTTATATCAGTTCCTTTTTCTAATATAAAGTCTTTAGCTTTAGGTGTAACTTCCATAGTTATATCTTTATCTTTTAAAGCTTTATCAGTATCTTTAAGCATCAAGTCAACAATTTGTAATAATTGTTCTTTTGTTAATGGGTCAAAGCTTATAATTTCATCAACTCTATTTAAGAATTCAGGTCTAAATACATCTTTTAGCTTATCCATAACTTTTCCTTTATCAAGAGTTTGTTTTCCAAAACCAATTGAGTTTGTATTAGTATTTGAACCTGCATTTGATGTCATAATAATTATTGTGTTTGAAAAACTTACTGTATTTCCTTGACTATCTGTAAGTTTACCATCATCTAATACTTGTAATAAAATATTAAATACATCAGGATGAGCTTTTTCTATTTCATCTAAAAGAATAATAGAATAAGGTTTTCTTTTTACTTTTTCAGTAAGTTGTCCTGCATCATCATATCCCACATATCCTGGAGGTGCACCTATTAATTTAGAAGTAGAATGACTTTCCATATATTCAGACATATCAATTCTAATAATAGAATCTTCACTTCCAAACATTTCATATGCTAAACTTTTTGCAAGTTCAGTTTTACCAACACCTGTAGGACCTACAAATATAAATGATGGTGGTCTGTTTGTGCTTTTTAATCCAGCACGATTTCTTCTAATTGCTCTTGCAACGCTATTTACGGCTTCATCTTGACCAATAATTCTTTTATGAAGATTTTTTTCTAAGTTTAATAGTTTTAAAGTTTCTTCTTCTGTAATCTTCTTAACAGGAATTTTAGTCCAACTTTCAATAACATTTGCAATGTCTTGTACTGTTAACTGTCTTGGTTTTGCTTTTTCGTTTAATTTATCAATTTCTTCTATCAATTGACATTCACGAGTTTTTAAATCAGCAGCTCTTTGATAATCTTCTGTTGAATCAGCTGCAATAACTTCTTCTTTTTCAGCTTGAACATTGCTAAGTTCTTGTTTTAACATTTCTAACTTGTATAATTCTTTATTTTCTAAGTTTATTCTAGAACAAGCCTCATCAAGAATATCAATTGCTTTATCAGGCAAAAATCTGTCATGAATATATTTTTCAGACATGATAACAGCTTGACGAATTACATCAGAAGAAATTTTTACTTTATGATATTCTTCATAATATTTTTTAATTCCTTCTAAAATTGAAATAGAATCTTCTTCGTTAGGTTCTTCAACTAAAACTTGTTGGAATCTTCTTTCTAGAGCTGAATCTTTTTCAATATATTTTCTGTATTCTTTTAGAGTAGTTGTACCAATTAATTGGATTTCTCCATTAGATAGGGCAGGTTTTAAAATATTTGCAGCATTCATTGAATGTTCACCATCACCAGCACCGATTATGTTATGGATTTCATCAATTACTAAAATGATATTTCCATACTCTTTACATTCATCAATAATACCTTTCATTCTAGATTCGAATTGACCTCTAAATTGTGTTCCAGCAATAATAGATGTCATATCTAATAAGTAAACTTCTTTGTTTAAAAGTTTTGCTGGTACATTTTGGTTAGCAATTCTTATTGCTAATCCTTGAGCAATAGCTGTTTTACCAACACCAGGTTCACCTATTAAGCAAGGGTTATTTTTAGAACGTCTATTTAATATTTGAATAACTCTTTGAATTTCTTTATCTCTACCTATTACTATATCTAACTCATTATTTTTAGCTTTATTAGTTAGGTTAGTACCAAAGGTATCTAAGAATTTCTTTTTCTTGTTTTGCTTTTTATTTTTCTTTTTTTCTACTTTTACTTTTTTTCTGCCATTACTTGGTTCTTGTTCTTCATCATTATTATTTTTATTTTGAAACATATTAGAGAAAATAGATCCAATAGGAATTGCAGCCCCGGTAATTCTTGGAGAATCAGGGTTATCATCATCATTTTGATTATCAAAAGTGATTGCTCCTTCCATATTTTCAATATCCTCTAAATTTATATTTTCTGCTAAATCTTTAAAAATAGTTTCAAATTGCTCAGTCATATCATTAAGATTGACTTTGTCTTTTGAAAGAAGATTATTTTGCTCTGATATAACTTGTGTAGGGTCAATACCTTTTTTCTTGGCACAATCATAACAATATCCTTCTAAAGACTCTTTACCATTTTCTATTTTTTTATAAAAAAGTATGGCAGGTTTTTTATTACATTCTGAACATAACATACTTTTAATTCCTCATTTCTTTATAATATTATATCTATATAATAATACTCTAAAATAAGGGATTAGTCAACAATTTGTGAAAAATATTAATGTGAAATTAATGTGAAATTAATGTTGAATAATAAAAAAATTAATGTTATAATAAAATAGATATATTAAAAAAGAAAAAATAAAATGAGGTCAAAAGATGAATGTTACGTTACCAGAGAAGGAAGGAATAAAAAAAGGACAAATAATTTTATATACATGTATTATTTTAGTTTGTATTATTTGTGTTATAGTTGCTTTTTATGTTCAGTTTTATGCAAGAATAGATTTAGGAAGTTTCATAGGGTTAGGAAGCGAATCACCATATGGAAATAAAACAGAAGATGAAACTGTAACTTTAGAGTCCGAATTTAATAATTTGTTTATAAACGGTACAAATAATGATAATGGAGAGAACAATAATAAGAAACAAGAGCAAGGGAAAGATTTAGTATATACTGGATATCAACAAAAAGAAAGTAAATTAAACAGCTATAATTTAGAAGTAAATATTCCACATATAAATGTTGATAATGAAATAACAGATGAATATAACAGCGAAATAGAAGATATATTCCTAACACTTGCTAATAATGTGTTACAATCTGAAAATTCAAACATAATTTATACAGTTGATTATGTAGCAAATGTACAAGATGGAATTTTATCACTTATGATAAGAGCAAGTCTAAAAGAAGGAACTAATGCTCAAAAAGTTATTATACAAACATATAATTATGATTTAAGAAATAATAAGGAAATAACTTTACAAGAAGTATTAAAAATAGAAAAACTAGATGAGCAAGATGTACAAAATAGAATAAATACAAAGGTTCAAGAAGAAGAACAAAAAGCAGAAGATTTACAAAGTTTGGGTTATAACATATATTCAAGAAATATAGATAGTGATATTTATAAATTAGAAAATTCAACGGAATTTTATCTAACACCGGATGCATTATATATAATCTATGCTTATGGAAATGAAACTAATACTAGCGAAATGGATTTAGTTATATTGTAATGTTTTTGGATTGACTCAAAAAAAAACGCAGAACAAAAATGGAAGAATAAAAAATAAAGAGAAGCGGATAGCTTCTCTTTTTGAAAATAAAAGGGGATGTTTTTTATTTTAAATCAGTATCTTTACTGATTATGATTATATTCTAATAAGGTTATTTGTCCATTTTGTGAACTAAAAGTGAAAAAACAATAAAAAGTAGATTAATTTTAAAATATTATAAACAATAAAATGAAGTAGGAATTTCCTACTTCATTTTTATTGTTAAGGTTGTTCAGCAAGAGTAATTGTCAATTCTCTTTCTTGTCCATCACGGTTTACTTTAAGTGTCATAGTATCTCCAATTTGATGTTTGTTCTTTATTTCATTTAATTCATCCATTGTAGTAATTTTTTGACCATCTGCTTCAATAATTACATCGCCAGGTTTAACTCCACCTTTTTCAGCTGCAGAGAAATCATCAACAGCTTTTACATAAACACCAACAACTAAATTGTTTGCTTTTGCTGTATCCTCATTTAAATCCATTCCTGTAATTCCAATATATGGTCTTCTTACTTTACTATATTGAATTAATTGAGAAGTTATATCTTCTGTTGAATTAATAGGAATAGCGAATCCCATACCTTCGATTCCTTCACCTTGTAATTTTAAAGTGTTTATACCAATAACTTGACCTTCACTATTTACTAATGCGCCACCACTGTTACCAGCATTTATTGCAGCATCTGTTTGAATTAGAGTATAGGTATTTCCATCAGAATCAGTTATTTTTCTGTTTACAGCACTAACAACACCACAAGTAATGCTGCTTTCCATTCCTAATGGATTTCCTACAGCCATTGCGAATTCTCCAACTTTAATACTATCAGAATCAGCAAATTCGGCTTTTGGAAGATTGTTTTTATCTATTTTAATAACAGCTAAGTCTGTTTGTTCATCAGTTCCTATAATTTTAGCTTCATATTCTGTATCATCATTAAACAATTTTACAGTTATTTTTGTAGCTGATGAAACTTCATAGTAATCTTCATCAGATGAAGATGAAACTATATGATTATTAGTTAAAATATAGCCATCGTCGCTAATAATTATACCAGATCCACTTGCTGTTGCTGTACTTGTTTGATTTCTGTTACCAAACATAGAATATAAAGAATTTACATTATATTCTACTGTAATTCCAACAATAGAAGGTAATATTTTATTAGCAGCATAAACAGCTGTATCTGAATAATTTGAAAGTGAAGTTTGACTTACATATCCACTAGCTTCCGAAGAACTTGATGAGCTAGTATTTGAACGTTCAGTACCAAGTATACTAGAACGAATTGATGGAACGCCAAAACATGTTCCTACAACTACAGCACATCCTACTACTCCACTAAAAAATGGTAATAAAATACTTTTTGCAAAACCAGTTCCTGATTTTTGTTTTTTATTATTGTTATAATTTTTATAAGAATCAGGATTTTGTACAGTTTTAAAATTTGTGTTGTTTTCTGGTTTTACTTCATAAACAACATTTTTTTTGTTATCATTGTTTTCATCCATATTCAAGACCTCCTAAAATATCTATATATATCTTATCCTTTTACAATGATATAATACAATAGGTTTGTGACGATTTTGTGAAAAAAAGTAGAATTTTTCTTGACGCTAAATAGTTATTATTTTGTTTTTTCTATTGAAAAAATTCTAGTAAAAATATATAATAATGGAAAATGAAAATTGATTTAGAGGGTGAAATAAATGAGAATAAAAAATGAAAAAGGAATAACGTTAGTAGCTTTGGCGATTACAATAATAGTCTTATTAATAATTGCTGGAATAGGATATAATTATGGAAAAGATGCAATACAAAGAGCTCAATTAGAAGAATTAAGAACAAATATGCTATTAATAGAGGCAAAAGCAAAAGGATTAGTAGAAGAGGTTAATTTTAAAATAGGATTGACAAAAGAAGGAGATAGTGATTACACAAGCAAAAAAGACGCAGCTGAAAATGAAGTATATGTAGGAGCTGGTTTAGAAAAGGTAACAAATGCATCTGATGTATCATCTCCATCAGCAATACCAGCTACAGAATGCTATAAAGTAACTGATACAGCTTTTAAAAATTGGGGATTAGAAGATATTGAATTAGAAAAAGATGAATATTATTTAATAAAATTTGATGATACAAATGCGACTGTAGAAGTATATAATACTTTAGGTTATGATGGAAAATATTCATTAACAGATATAGATAATTTAGAAGTATAGGGAATAAAAATGAAGGAAAAAGAGATAGAAAGATTAACAAAGTTAAAAGAGATAGAAAAAGATTTATATAGTAAAGGTTTTAAAAATATTTGTGGAATAGATGAAGCAGGGAGAGGACCATTAGCAGGTCCAGTAGTTGTTGCAGGTGTTATTATGCCTGAAGATTCAATGATAGAATTTGTAAATGACTCTAAAAAAGTAACTGAAAAAAGAAGAGAAAAATTATATGATATTATTAAAGAAGAAGCAATAAGTTATTCAATTGCAGTAATAGACCAAGATGTAATTGATGATATAAATATATTAAATGCAACTAAAAAAGGTGTAACAGAGGTTGTTGATGGGTTAGATGTAAAGCCAGATTTAATATTAGTAGATGCTTTGGAACATATAGATACAAGAGGAATACCATATGAACCATTAATAAAAGGAGATGCCAGGTGTTATAATATAGCAGCTGCATCAATACTTGCAAAAGTAACAAGGGATAGAATAATGAGACAATGGGATGAAATATATCCGGAGTATGGATTTTTATCTAATAAAGGATATGGAACTGCAAAACATATAGCAGCAATTAAAGAATATGGCTTATGTCCAATTCATAGAGTAACTTTTACAAAACATTTCACAAATGGTTAAGTTTTAGGAGGCAATATGACAATATTAGATATTATTGAAAAAAAGAGAGATAAAAAAGAACTTACTAAAGAAGAAATAGAATTCTTTGTAAATGGATATACAAAAGGTGAAATAACAGATTATCAAGCAGCGGCATTAATTATGGCGATATATATACAAGGAATGACAGATGAAGAAACAACTAATTTGACTATTGCAATGGCACATTCAGGAGAAATATTAGATTTATCTAAATTAAATAAGATAATAGTAGATAAACACTCAACAGGAGGAGTGGGAGATAAGGTATCATTAATCTTACTTCCATTAGTTGCATCTTGTGGCGTTGCTGTTGCAAAAATGTCAGGAAGAGGACTAGGTTTTACTGGAGGAACTGTAGATAAATTAGAATCAATACCAGGTTATAAAACAGATATAGATATCCACAAGTTTGTAGAAAATGTGGAAAAAATAGGTATTAGCATGATTTCACAAACATTAAATCTAGCACCTGCAGATAAAAAGATATATAGTTTAAGAGATTCGATTTCGTGTGTGGAAAGTATTCCTTTAATTGCATCTAGTATAATGAGTAAGAAAATAGCAAGTGGAGCACAAAAAATAGTAATAGATGTAACTGTAGGAAAACGGAGCTTTTATGAAGAATTTACGTGATGCAGAAAAATTGGCAAAAGAAATGATAACCATAGGAAAACTAGCTGGAAGAGAAACAGTGTGTGTTCTAACTAATATGGATGAACCATTAGGCAAAAACGTAGGAAATTCATTAGAAGTAAAAGAGGCTATAGAAGCTTTAAATGGAAATATAGCAGAAGATGTGAAAAAAGTTGTATTAGAACTTGGTTCATATATGCTAGTGTTAGCAGAGATAACACTTGATTTAGAAAAAGCTAAAGAAATATTAAATGAAAATTTGCAAAATGGAAAAGCGTATAATAAGTTTATGGAATTAGTCAAAATGCAAGGTGGAGATGTAACTTATTTATCAAATTTAGAAAATTTTGAAGAATCACAGTATATAGAACCTATTTATAGCGAAAAAACAGGATATATTTATAGTATAGATGCTAAAGATATCGGAAAACTAGCTTGTAGTTTAGGAGCAGGAAGAGTAAGGAAAGAAGATAAAATAGATCCAGCAGTGGGGATTGTTTTATTAAAAAAAGTAGGAGACTTCGTTAGAAAAGATGAGGAGATAGCTTATCTTCATATAAATAATCCGGAACAATTAGATTCTGCAAAGGAAAATATAAAGAATATTATTAAAATAAGAAAAGAAAAGGTAGAACAACCGAAAACTATTATAGAAATAATAAAATAAGAAACTTTTGGAAAATAATAATAAATATTTGAAAAAATCGTAAAATGTGCTATAATATTGTAGAGTAAAATTGAAAGGATTGAGTATTAATGAAAAAAAATAAAAACGTAAATACAGAGAAAAAACACAATAGACATGACAAAGGACAAATTTTTGTTAAAGTAACAGCAGGAGTTCTTGCAATACTAATGGTAGGAGGAACAGCAATAACACTTGTTTATGCTTTAATGTAATAAAGATTAGGAGAAAAATTATATGGTAATTGATTTAGGAATGAATTGGGAGAATTTTTATAGAGATAATATAGTAGCATATATAAAATCATTACAATCAAATCCATTTGAGCTAGTAACTTTGATATTAGATTTATCAATTGTTTGTTTTCTAGTATATTGTTTCTTAAAAGTTGTAAAAGGTTCAAGAGCATGGCAATTAATAAAGGGAATTGTTCTTTTAATAATTGCAACATGGGTAAGTGGATTATTAAATTTAAAGATTTTAAACTGGATTTTAACTGGAATAATGAATTTAGGAGTTATTGCAATTATTGTAATATTCCAGCCGGAGTTAAGACGTGCACTAGAACAACTTGGAACTAATAAACTTGCAAAATTCTTTGGGATTGATAAAGATTTAGCAACAAAAACAAAGGAAGATATTTATAAGATAGTAATTGCTGCAACAGAGCTTGCTAAAACAAAGACAGGAGCTTTGATTGTAATTGAAAGAGATATAAAGATACAAGACATAATAGCAACAGGAATACCAATGGATGCAGATGTTTCACCTCAATTATTAGTAAATATATTTGTTCCAAAGACACCTCTTCATGATGGGGCAGTTGTAATATCAGGTAACAAAATTGCAGCAGCAGCATGTGTATTGCCTTTAGCTGATGATAAGGATATTGCAAAAGAGTTAGGAACAAGACATAGAGCAGCCATAGGAATATCAAAGGAATCAGACAGTATAGTAGTTGTAGTATCTGAAGAAACTGGAAAGATATCTGTTGCAAAAGATGGTACATTAATTGCTGATGTAAGAGAAGATGTTTTAAAGAAAATATTAATTAGTAATATTGTAACAAAAAGATTTGCAGTAGAGAAAAAGGAAAGAAGAAATAAGATAAAAGAATTAAGAGAAAAAATAAAAAGTGAGAAAAATAAATCTAAAGAAGAAAAAGATAAAGAAGAAAAATAAAGGTCGCAAAAAGCGACTTTTTGTTTTAAAAGGAGAAAAAAATGAGAAATATTAGACTTACTATAGAATATGATGGAAAAGATTTTAATGGTTGGCAAAAACAACCTAATAAATTAAATATACAAGGAACTATTGAGAAAGCAATTGAAAAAATAACAGGGGAAGAAGTAGAGTTAATGGCATCTGGAAGAACAGATAGAGGAGTACATGCTCTAGGGCAAGTTGCAAATTTTAAAACTAATTCTACATTACCAATAGAAAAGTTTCCAATTGCAATAAATAGTAATATGAAAAGTTCAATAAGAATAAAAGATGCAGAAGAAGTGGATGAAAAGTTCCATAGTAGATTAAGTTGTAAAAGAAAAACTTACAGATATGTTATAAATAATTCTAAGTATGGAAGTAGCATCTATAGGAACTTGGAAACACATATTCCTATAAAATTAGATGTTGAAAAAATGAAAGAAGCAGTAAAATATTTTGAAGGAGAACATGACTTTAAAGCTTTTAAGGCAAGTGGAACAAGCAGTAAAAGTAGTGTAAGGACAATTTTTAAAGCGGAAGTAATAGAAAGACCAGATGAAAGAGTCTGGATAGAACTTACAGGAAGTGGATTTTTATATAATATGGTAAGAATAATATCAGGAACTTTAGTTGATGTAGGTCTTGGAAAAATAGAACCAAAGGAAATAAAAGATATTATTGAATCTAAAGATAGACAAAAAGCGGGGAAAACACTAGCTCCACAAGGACTATTTTTAGTAAAAGTAGAATATGAATAATACATTTTGTTAACCAAAAATTAAAATATGCATAAAATATAGTAAAACATAAAGGAGAGAAAAATCATGAATGTTTTACTATTATTTTTTGCACTTCCAATAGCAACAATAATTATATCAATAGCATTACAAAAAATATTTAAATCACCTGCTTTAGTTGCTGCAATCGTATTTGCCATATTTTTAGTTGTCACATTTATTGTAAATAACATAAATTTTCTAATTGCAACAATTGTATATACAATTATAAGTTATATAACAGCAGTGATTGTGTGCATTATAACTAGAATAATAAGAAGGTTAGAAGATAGGGATAGAGAATGTGATAGAGATTGTAATTGCTGTAGAAGAGATAATAACAATTGTAATTGTAATAATACATCAAATGAATTGCTTACAATAAATAGTACTTGTGGTAATCTTGAAGATGGTAATTTGCTTACTATATCTAGTAATTGTTCAAATGGAAGAAATAATGATTTATTAACTATTAGTTCTAATATGGAAAATTCTTGTGATAATAATTGTTGTGATAATAACAATAGTTGTAATAATGTGGGAAGTAATGGTGTTACTGCTAGAATTAATGTTATACCAAATTCTAATAATAATGGCAGAACAGGATGTGTATGTGGTAGGTATAGAAGACGTTAAGGTTTCCATAAATTGACCAAATCGTTAAAAAATGGTATAATTTAAGTATGCAGGAGATGCAAATAACAGAAGGGAGTAGTACTGCATGGACATTACAAAAAATCTGCAACTTGAAACACGGAGACTCTATGGGATGGGCGTCGACTTTCGGATGTTTGAACATTCGATTGGCGGAAAGGTCGGAGTTGTCGTAAAGACCTCCGATAACACGAAGGAAAACGCTTCGAAACTGCTGGAAGCTGGATATGAACTTGATCCTGAGGTCAAGCGGAACAACTTCCAGGTCTACACAATCGAGGTGGCTGAACTCGTTGATAAGCACAAGCATATGATGGAGCTCATTGAGCTTGAGTCAAATCGCTTGGCTGTTAACGGAGTGACCTACTATAGGTATGATGTCACTGCTGATTCCAGGTTTTCGATTAGCGTCCTGAGTGAGACGGGAAGTAGTGAAATAGCTCGTAAGCTCACCGAGGTTGGTTACAACTTTGATGGTTGGAGCCAGAGAGACATGAGCGAATTTTCTATTCCACTCGCTGATCTCGAAGAGATCCATGGAGTTTCTCTTGCAGAGAACCCTGAGTAGGGATTCCCGGGGGGCCACCTTGAAAAAGGTGGCTTTTCCCTTTACTTTTTTAAAAATATATGGTATTATAATAAAGTTAAGTAAAGGAGAAAAGTATGTTAGAAATTATAGAAGATACATTAATTGATGGCATAAAATTATTGCCGTTTTTATTTATTACATACCTAATAATGGAATATATAGAACATAAAACAAGTGAAAAAGCAAAAAATACAATAAAGAAATCTGGGAGATTTGGACCGTTAATAGGAAGTATATTAGGAGCTTTTCCACAATGTGGATTTTCCGTTGCAGCAACAAATCTTTATGCAGCAAGGGTAATTACACTTGGTACTCTTATTTCTGTATATTTATCAACATCTGATGAAATGATACCAATATTTATTTCAGAGGGAGCTTCTATAGTTACGCTTCTTAAGATTTTAGGAATAAAAGTATTAATTGGTATGATTGCAGGATTTGTGATAGATTTAGTATTAAGACTAAGAAAAAAGGATAATGAAGAAGAAAGAATAATAGATTTATGTGAGAAAGAACATTGTCATTGTGACCATGGAATTTTCAAATCAGCTTTAAAACATACAGTTAATATATTTTTATTTGTCTTGATAATTACATTTGTTATTAATATAATTATACATTTCATAGGTGAAAATACAATTGCAGGTTTTGTTGGTTCAAATCCAGTATTAGGTCCTGTACTTGGAGGAATTATAGGATTAATTCCAAATTGTGCGTCATCTGTAATATTAACACAATTATATTTAGAAAATGTAATTCCAGCGGCAACAATGATTTCAGGATTGTTAGTTGGAGCAGGTGTTGGACTAATTGTATTATTTAAAATGAACAAAGGAATAAAACAGAATTTAAAAATAACTGGATTACTATATGCAATTGGAGTAGTATCAGGAATTATAATTCAATTAACAGGAATACAATTTTAAAATATAAATAAAAAAATAAAGCTATAAGAATTATATAGCTTTATTTTTATTACTTATTTTTTTCTCTTTTTGAAATTAACTACAATTGCGTCTTGATTATCAAACATATATTTTGAATCAGTTGTATCTGTTTGAATTGGGTCAATTTCATTATTTTTATCTCTAAAGTTAATATTTTTTGGATTAAATTTTTTATGAGCTTTACTGCTAGTATCATCCTCAGTGTCTGTTGTAACACCATCAGAATATTTACCAAAATCAAAAGTTTTTATTTTATGTGGTTCTTTATATTTTGATTCTAAGAATGATAATTTACCAGGTCCAACCATTGGTTTTCCATTACTTCCTCTGATTTTATAAGCACAGTCTTTTGCGCCTAAACCTTGAAGTTTTCCAGGTTTAAAGTTAGGGATATATTTCCATTTTACGCTTCCGTATTTAGGGTCATATTCCATTTTGCTCATATCCATACTATTTACGTAATCCCATTCTCTGTGGTTTCCAAATTCACCAGACCACCATTCTAACTCATCATAAGCTCCATTTCCAGTAAATATTTTACTTGAACAATTAGAAAGAATAGTGTTTTTGTAGTTTACTGCTAATTCAGGTGTTTCTAATTGTTGTAAACTTTGTGTAGAAATAGTTGTTCCAACTTTATATTTTCTATACATAGTAAACATTGCTTCTGTATCTTTACAAATGAAATCAGCGAATTCATCAATGTAAACAAAGTAAGGAACTCTTGATTTTTCTGTTCCAGGACGTCTTAGTACAGAGTTTTGCATTGTGATTAAGAAGAATAATCCAAATGCTTTATGTCCTGCAGCTCCTAAATCACCACGTCTTGTACAAATAAATACAACTTCTGAATTTGCAAGTACATCATCAAAATTAATGTTATTATATCTATTACATAAGATAGGTTTAATTCCTGGTATTCTAAGTAAATTATCTAATTGACTAATAACAGAATAGATGTATTTTTCCATACTAGATTTTGCAGGGGCATCGCTGTAGAAATTCTTCTTAAAGTATGTTAATAATACACGATACTTATCTTTTGCAAATTCATCATTTTCTATTTCATGTTCTAATATTTTACACATCTTTTCGATTAGTTCGAAATTAGTGAACATTTTTAACATATCTTCCATATTAGGAAGTCTTCCTTCATTCATTCTAGGATAAACTTCTTTTAGTAAAACTACTAAGTTTTCAATTGCTTGCATTACAATATCTTCTTTATAAGCTTCATCAACATCAGCATGTGCTGTATTGTACATTGATTTTATAACTGAAGAAATTGTAGAAGCAGTTTTTGAAGAATCCTCATATACGAAAGGATTTAATCCACTAGAATTTGAATTATTTGGGTCTATTAAATGATATTTAATACCAAAATTATCACAAACTTCAGTCAAATGGCTAATTACTTCATAGTCAGGAGCCATAAGAGTAAGACCTATATTTTTATAAGTTATATCATTTCCAATTGAATCTAAAATCATTTTCTTCAAATAGGCTTTGAAAAGTGATTCTTTACCTTCAACTGGTACTAACATATTTAAATTGAAATTTTCATTTAAGTAGTCGTTTTCATAAGGTGCATCTAATACTGCTAATCCAGTTTTTAATGCAGTATATCCCATTTCTTTTGAAACTTCTTTAAAGAAATATTTTTTCTCTAAGTCTCTTGCAAATAGAGGTTCAAATACTAAAGAAGTTTTACCGGAACCAGATCCACCACATACAAATAATGATTGATATCTTGATTCTTCAGGTATAGTAATTGATTTACCTGTTTCAGTATTGTTACATAAATAAACTTCACAAGAATAAACTCCGGCATCTTTAGGCTTAGTTGCTAAGCTAATTCCACCATAATCCCAAATAGAACGAATTTGGTCTTTACTATCATTAACACCAAAGAATAATTTCTTGAAGAATGGGAAGATTGTAGCTAGTGGTAAATATAATGAAATACTTACCATTGCTGGTGTTACTAAATCAGAAAAATCAGTAATAATTTCTACATAATTAGGTACTGAAAGAAGTAGTAACCATGCTCCCATATTCAGCCATTGTGTAAACATTGAAATGGCTATTATGTATAATCCAATTACATATAGATAAAATAATGTGACTTTTTTTGCTTTTGATGAAGCAAACTTTGATTGCCCAGAGAAAAGAAAAGCAAATACTGGACAAGCAAGTGCAAATGTATATGCTATAGGTCCCCAATAAGAATAAGAGACACCTGTGAATATCATAAGTAACATTTCAACTAATCTATCTACTGCCAAATATACACTAATTAGGGTTAGTACATAAGTAGCAAAAGTGTTTCTATCAGTTTTTAAAACTTTTAAAAATTTATCTATATACTTCATTTAAAAAATCCTTTCATAAAAATAAATTCATACATATATATTATCCTATAAAATTAGGAAAAAAACAAGTATTTTAAGAAAAATAATCAGCTTTTTAGTAAAATAGAATCATTTTTGAATAGAAAAATATTCTATGGAATATAATAGAAATAAAAAATAGAAAAGGAGATGCTTTATGCAAGAAGAATATAAAAGAGAAGAAAAGATTGTTGAGAAGACAGAAATGGAAAAGGAGATAGAATTAATTAAAACAATTATAAAAACAAGGGAGGAGTTAAAAAGTGACAATAAAAATTTTGAATATGCGAAAGAAGAATTGATAGATTATTATACTTATCAAATAAAAGCAAACCAAGCAAAATTGGACTATTTGATAAAACTTGCAAAACTCAAGGGAATAGAAGTAGATATGATAAATAACAAAAAATATACATTTTTAGGAGAAGAAGCAGGTTAGTAATATTTGTCCATATTTTATCATAAAAATTAAGTAGTAAATTAGTTTGGAGTTGATGAAAATGGACATTAATATTATCACATATTTAGCATGTATATGTTTTATTTTTATATTTGGTAGAATTTTTATCGTACCTTTAAAAAAAATATTGAAACTGGTGTTAAATTCGATACTTGGTGGGGTAGTAATTTTTGTAATCAATTTGATAGGGGCGAATTTTGGATTTCATATAGGACTTAATTTTTTTACAAGCATATTAGTTCGGAATACTTGGCCTTCCAGGAGTTGTTTGTTTAATAGTTGTTAAATTGTTAATTGGATAAAATAAAGCGATATAGTTTTTTACTATATCGCTTATAGTTTTTATTCAACTGTTACTGATTTTGCAAGGTTTCTTGGTTTATCAACGTCTAGACCTTTTTCTTTAGAAATGTAATATGAAAGTAATTGTAATGGAACTACAGAAAGTATTGGAGAAACAAATGGATCTGTTTCAGGAATACGAATTACTGTATCAAACATTTTGGCATCTACATCTTGGTTAGTTACAACTAATGTTTTAGCTCCTCTTGTAATTACTTCTTGAATATTACTTACAGTTTTTTCAACAAGTTTTGGGTCTGTCATTATACTAATAACAGTAATACCATTTTCAATTAAAGCAATAGGACCATGCTTTAATTCTCCTGCTGGATAGCTATCAGCATGAATATAAGAAATTTCTTTTAACTTTAATGCTGATTCTCTTGCAACTGTTTCATCAATTCCTCTTCCTAAGAAGAATACATCTTTTTCTTGGTAAATTCTGTGACCAAAGGCTTTTATGCGTTCTTCACATTTTAAAGTTTCTTCTAGTTTTTTAGGTAATTCTAAAATTTCTTTCTTTAAATTTAAAACTTCAACTTCAGATTCTTCTATAGTTTCAGCAAAGTAAATTGCAAGCATTGCAAGAAGTACAACTTGTGATGTATAAGCTTTTGTAGAAGCAACAGCAATTTCTGGACCAGCATGTGTATAAATAGAATAATCTGCTTCTCTTGTTATAGAGCTTCCGATAACATTGCTAATAGCAAGTGTTTTTGCACCTTTTTGTCTTGAAAGTTTTAGTGCTGCTATTGTATCGGCAGTTTCACCTGATTGAGAGATGAAAATACATAATGTTTTATCATCAATTATTGGGTCTCTATATCTAAATTCAGAAGCTATATCAACTTCTGTTGGTATTCTGCAAAGACGTTCCATCATACATTTACCTGCAAGACCAGCATGCATTGCAGTACCACAAGCAACTAAATAAATTTTGTGAAGTCCTTTTAAATATTCTTTTGTAAAATCTAATTCATCAAAAGTACATTTTGTGCCTTCATCTAACTTAGCTCCTATTGTTTCACGGATAGCTGTTGGTTGTTCATGAATTTCTTTTAACATATAATCTTCATAACCTTCTTTTTCAGCACTAGCAGCATTCCATTCAATAGTTTGAACTTTTTTGTCAATAGGATTTAAATCTGTATCATAAAATTTAACATCATTTCTTGATAGAAGAGCAAATTCTAAATCATTTAAAAGATAAAATTCTCTTGTGAATGAAAGAATTGCTGGAATATCAGAAGAAATATAATTTTCTCCATCACCTTTTCCGATAACAAGAGGGCTATCTTTTCTAACAACTATCATATGATCTTTATCATATTTAGAAATAATTTCTAAAGCAAAGCTTCCTTTTAAATCTTTACAAGCATTTCTTACAGCTCTTAATATTTTTAAATCATCATCTGATTCATCTTTATTATAATAATAATGAATTAAATTTGGAATAATTTCTGTATCTGTTTCAGAATAAAAAGTGTAACCATTATCAGTTAAAAATTTTCTTAATTCATTATAGTTTTCGATAATACCATTATGAACTACACTAAAACTCTCTGAGTTATCAATATGAGGGTGAGAGTTTTCTTTAGATGGTTTTCCGTGTGTTGCCCATCTAGTATGAGCAATACCAACAGTTCCTTCTAAATCATCAATTCCTGGTAAATTATATAAATTTTTAACTCTTCCTTTATCTTTCATAATAGAAAGACTATCATTTTCTATTGTTGCGATACCTGCTGAGTCATAACCTCTGTATTCTAATCTTAAAAGTCCGTTAATAAGAATTGGACTTGCTTTTTTTGTTCCTATGTAACCTACAATTCCACACATAGTAAATCCTCCTTAAAATAAAATAATTTGGAATTGAAAGTATGCAAAATAAGCTTAAATGTATTAATCCTTTGTTACAATATCACTATTGCTCTTTAAATTAATACTTTGACCTTAAGCAAAAGCCACTAAGGAACCCGCCGAAACTTTCGAATACCTTAGACCTCGTCAACACTTAATCTTAAGTGTCCTGGCGCTATAACTAAACTCTAAACTCCTTTCTTTTTAATTTAATCTTTTGCATTTCTTTCAATATACTTTATTATATTACATTAAAAAGTAAAAAGTTGCAAGTCTTATATAAAATTATTTATGCAAATGAATTGTGACAAATTTAGTTGAAGAATTTTTAAAGTCATAGTATAATTAATGGCAGGAGGAGAGAAAATGGATAAAATAGGTATAGTAGTAGCAATGGAAGAGGAAAAAAATGCGGTTCAAGAATTAATGAAAGATGTAGATTTAGAAGAATGTTATGAACTAGATTTTTATAAAGGAAAGATTCAAGGTAAGAAATGTGTGTTAGTACAAAGTGGAGTAGGAAAGGTAAATGCAGCAAGGACCACACAAATATTAATTGATAAATATAAAGTAGATAGAGTAATAAATGTTGGAGCGGCAGCTTCAATTAATCCAATGTTAAATATAGGTGATGTATTAATAGGAAAATATGTTGTTCAACATGATTTTGATATAACTGCTTTTGGACATAGTAAAGGATATATCACAGGAGTGGGAAACAATGTTAGATGTGATAGCGATTTCTTATATAAAGTAGAAGAAAAATTAGAAGAAGAGAAAAAGTTTAGTAAAAAAGATGAGGATAAAAATAAGAGAGATTATAATGTGAAGATAGGAATAGTTGCAACAGGAGATGTATTTTGCTCAGAAGTGGATATGAGGGATGAAATAAGAGGAACGTTTAATGCAGATGCTGTAGATATGGAATGTGGAGCAATAGGACAAGTATGTTATTTAGATAATGTACCTTTTATTGTAATAAGAGGAATTTCAGATACACCAGATGGAAATAATGCAGGAACATTTGATAAAAACTTAGAACTAGCATCAAAAAGATGTAGTGAAGTTTTAAATGAGATTTTAAGTGACGAGTTTTAAATACAATAAAATTACAGAAATTGTAAAAAATAAACTAATAAATTAAATTTACAAAAATCTCTTGATTTTTTTCATGATTTATGGTACAATTAATTTGTGTTTAAAAGAGAGGTGAAAACTTTAACAAGATGGAAAGAAGAGAAGTAAAAACTAGTTGGAAAGAATTATTAAAAGCTTTTGTTAGTTCTGATGATCAATTAGTGAAAAAAGAAAATAAAGAAAAAAGTGAATTTGATAGAGAAAATAGTAAAATATTAGCACAAGCAGAAAGAAATATAGAGTCACTAGAAAGAATGGTAACACCACCAGGTGATGAACCAAAAGCCAAAAAACAAGGAAGAAGACAAACAAGAGAACAAACTAGAGCTAGAACAAAGACTCCTACTATGCAAGATAGAGAACAATCTGCTAGAGAAGAAGATAAAGAATTAGAAAGATAAATACAAGAATTTTTAAAAATTCTTGTATTTTTGCTTGACAAATGGAAAAACTACCAGTATAATAATTATTGTCGTTTGATATGGCGAAGTAGCTCAGTTGGCTAGAGCATTCGGTTCATACCCGAAGGGTCATG
>CALXXB010000019.1 GCA_944392525.1 uncultured Clostridia bacterium
TTGAGGCTCTGCTTGTAACATAGCCTTTTAGGCGTTATGAGTAAAATACCTCCGGCTAAGCCGGAGGATTTTTATTGTTTTTTCATTTTAGGTTTAGAAATAAGTGAAGCAATGTAGCCAAAGAAAATAGCAGCGGCAATACCACCGGCAGCAGCTTTAACGCCACCTGTAAAAGCCCCAACTAAACCAGTTTCTTTAACTGCTTCAATAGCGCCTTTTGCTAGATTATATCCAAAGCCAGTAAGAGGAACAGTAGCTCCAGAACCAGCAAAGTCAACTAAATATTGATAAATTCCAAGCCCACCTAAAATAGCACCAGTAGTAACAAAAATAACAAGGATTCTTGCAGGAGTAAGCTTAGTTTTATCAATTAAGATTTGACCAATAATACAAATAATTCCTCCTACTAAAAAGCATTTTAATAAAGAAGAAATTTCAAAAACATTAGCCCAATTAATATCCATATATAAACCTCCTTTAAAGTTCAATACTAATTGCGTGAGCAATACCAGGAATACTTTCACCTTGTTGAGAACTTGTAGAATTCATTAAAGCACCAGTTGCGATAAGTAATATCTTCTTTATTTTCTTTTCTCTTAATTGTTTAAAGAAATATCCAGAAAATACAGTTGCACAACATGCACAACCACTACCGCCAGAGTGAGTATCTTGAGAATTTTTATCGAAAATTAGAACTCCACAATCATTATAGTTTGATTTGATATTATAACCTTTAGACTTAGTAATATCTATTGCAATATCTTTACCTATATGACCTAAATCTCCACTAATTATTGCGTCATAATAACTAGGACTTCTACCAGTATCGGTAAAGTGAGTAATTAAAGTATCTGCAAAAGCAGGAGCCATAGCTGCACCCATATTATTTGCGTCTTTAATTCCCATATCAACAATCTTTCCAGGAGTAATATGAGTGATATAAGGGCCATTTCCATTTTTTGATAAAATAGCAGCACCACTACCAGTTACAGTCCATTGGCTGCTAGGTGGTCTTTGATTACCTAATTCTAAAGGAAATCTAAATTGCTTTTCAGCACTACAAAAATGACTAGAAGTAGCACATAAAACATGATTTGCAAAAGCTTCTGTAGCGATTGAACCTAAACTTAAAGATTCAACAAAAGTAGAACAAGCGCCAAATACACCGAAAAAAGGAATGTTTATTTCTCGTAAACCAAAACTAGAAGAAATACATTGGTTTAATAAGTCACCAGCAAATACACAATCAATATCTTGAGAAGAAATTCCAGCTTTAGAAATAACCATACTTGTTGCTTCTTTAATTATTTTGCTTTCAGCTTTTTCCCAAGATTTTTCGCCCCAAAATTCATCTTCTAGAGTTTGGTCGAAATATTTTGCAAGGGGACCTTGAGCTTCTTTAGGACCAACAATACTACTACATTCTGAAATTGTTGGGGGATTATCAAATTTTATAGTTTGTTTACCTATTTTTTTCAAAAAATCATCTCCTAACTTGATACATTTTGGGACGGAGAAATATTGTCTAAAAATTTATAAAATGAGACAAAAAAAGCTCGTCCCTAAAGTGTCTCAAACTAACGTTATACTTTGAGTGTTGAAAATCAAGAAAATAATACCAACTAAAATAGAAGCAGAAATACCAAAAACTAAGACAGGACCTGCAACTGTAAACATTTTTCCACCAACACCCATAACATATCCTTCTGATTTATATTCCATAGCAGGAGAGACAATAGAGTTAGCAAAACCAGTAATTGGTATTAATGAACCAGCTCCTGCAAATTTTCCTATTTTATTAAATAAATTAAGTCCTGTTAAAAATGCGGAAATACCAATTAATAAAATGGAAACAATTGTACCTGAAGTTTGTGTATCAAAACCACGTTCTTTACATATATTAAGAATAACTTGCCCAATTGTGCAAATTAGTCCGCCAACCCAAAATGCATTGAAACAATTTTTAAAAATTTTTGAATTGGGAGATTTTTTATCAACATAGTCTTGATAAGTCTTTTTACTTTCTAAAGGATCCATAAAATAACCTCCTTAACTATCTTTACGATTTACATCTATTACGAAACTTAAATCTAAGTCAACAAAATATTCAGAAATTTTATCACCATCAATAATTGCTCTTTGCTCTATAACTTTTACTTCTGATAGATAATCAATAGTTTTAGATGCTTCAGCTATTGCTTTGACAATAGCATCTTTCCAAGAAATAGTAGAATTTCCTGTAATCATTAAATGTTTTTTTATATCCATATTAAACCTCCAAAATAGAACTTTTAAAAATATCTTTTCCAAGTAAAAGAAAAAATATACAAAAATAGTAGAAAATAAAATATAAAAATTATATAATGAAAGAAAATTTAAAAGGTGAATTAAAAAAACAAATAGAACAATAATTGAAAGAAAAATGGAGGATATTATGGTTGATAAAGCAAGAGAAGTAGCACTAAAAATATTGTATAAAATAGACAAAGATGAAGCGTATTCTAATATTTCATTAAATGAAATGATAAATAGAAATAAAGATATATTAAATAAGAAAGATATTGGTTTAATATCTGAGATTGTTTACGGAGTTACAACTTGGAGATTAACTATTGACGAAATAATAAGAAAACATTCAAAGATTAGATTAAAGAAAATATCACCATGGATATTAAATATACTTAGAGAATCTATTTATCAAATTGTGTTTTTAGATAAAATACCAAAATCAGCAGCTGTAAATGAAGGCGTTAATTTGGCTAAAAAATATGGAAATAGAGGAAGTATTGGTTTTGTAAATGCTGTTTTAAGGAATGTTGATGAAAAAGACTATAAAGAGCTTTTTGATGAAAAAGATGAGTTAGATAGAATTTCAAAAACTATGTCTATGCCCAAATGGATAATTGAAGAATTAAAAAATGATGGTTTAGATAATAACAAAATACTAGAAATTTGTAAAAATTCTAATATAAGACCAAAGGTTTCTATTAGAGTAAATAATTTGAAAACTAATAAGGAAAAATTAAAAGAGATATTGAATGCGGAGGGAATAGAAGCAAACGATGGAATATTAGATGATTTTTTGACTTTAGAAAAAGTAAGTGGAATAGAGAAGTTAGAAAGTTTTAAAGAAGGTTTGTTTACAGTTCAAGATGAAGTTGCAGGTTTAACAGCTTTAGTTTTAAATCCAAGTTCTGGTGAGAATATTTTAGATAGCTGTAGTAGTCCAGGAGGAAAGACTACATATTTAGCAGAAATAATGAAAAATGAAGGAAATATTGAAGCTTGGGATATACATGAACATAGAACAAAATTAGTAGAACAAAATGCAAAAAGATTAGGAATAAAAATAATAAATACAAAAGTGGAAGATGCAAGTATATATAAAAAAGAATATGAAAGTAAATTTGATAAGATACTTTTAGATGTTCCGTGCTTAGGGATTGGGGTGCTAAAAAGAAAACCAGATATAAAATGGCAAAAGAGTAAAGAAGATATAGAAGAAATATCAAAAATTCAATTTAATATATTAAATACATGCTCTAAATATCTAAAAGAAGGTGGAGAATTAGTTTATTCAACTTGCAGTATTTTTAAAAAGGAAAACAGAAATTTAATTGAAAAATTTTTGGGTGAAAATTCAAATTTTGAATTAAAAAAATTAAATTTAAAAGAAAAATTTTTCTTGAATTATTTAGTAGACGATGAGTTTCTAGAAGTATATCAGAACGAAAAAACTGACGGATTTTTTATTTGTAAATTGGCAAAAATAGGTAAGAAATAACAATATTACAAATATATTACATTTGTATTACGGTTACATTAAAAATATTGACTTTTTGCCAAAAAATTATAAAATATAACTGTATTTGAGTTTAAATATAAGAAAAAAATAGAATAATGTAAAATAAATTCTAGGTATGTTTTTTTATAAAATACAAAAAATAAAAGTAAATAAAAAAAGGAGAAGAAAATGTCAAGTTGTCTAGGACTATATATAGAAGAACATTTAATTAAATATGCAAAAGTATCTAAAGAACGTGACAATATAAAAGTGGAATCATTTGGAATGAAGTTCTATGATAAAGTTGGAGATGCAATATCACAAGTAATAGAAGAAACATACAGCCAAAAAACACCAATAAGTATTAACATGTCAGAAGAAATGTATAACTACTTTGATATGTTTGCATTACTTACAAAAAATGATCTTCAAAAAGCAATAAAAACAGAATTTGAATCTTATTGTACAGATAAAGGATATAATCCTAATGTATTTGAAACAAGATATGCAGTTGTAGATAGCCAATTAGACAAAGACAAAATTAAGATTATTCATATCGCAGATAACAAGATAGAATTAAACAAAAGAATACAAGAAGTAGAAGGATATCATTTAGTAAATATTTCTCCTATTTCAATGTCAATTCCAAACTTAGTCCAAGTAAGGAAAAACGAAAATTGTTTAATCGTTAATATAGAAGATGATACAGTAATAACAACAATTATGGGTGGAAAAATCTTTAATATCGATATAATTGAAGAAGGAAGCCGCGATATTTTATCAAAGATTAATTTGAAAGAAAATTCTTATTCAAAGTCTTACGAAATATGTAAAAATACTACTATATATACATCTGAAGGAAGAGAATTGCAAGCAGAACAACAAGCATATATAGAAGATATAATGCCAACTTTATATAATATAGTAGGACAAGTAAGCAAGATGATAAATTCTAACACAGATAAGATAGAGAAAGTGTATATAACAGGTACAGCAGCTCTTATAAATAATATAGATTTATATTTCCAAGAGTATCTATCAGATACAGAATGTGAAATATTAAAACCATATTTTATAGAAAACACAAGGGATATAAATATAAAAGATTATATAGAAGTTAATTCAGCTATTTCTATAGCTTTAATGGGACTTGGAGAAGGTGTAACTGGTATGAACTTTAAGAAGAAAACACTTTCAGACCAAATTCCAAACTGGATGAAAATAGAAGTAAATCCAGATAAAAGTAAAAAGGAACAAAAAAATCTAGGTGGATTTTTCACTTGGGATTTAGGACAAAAATTAGATAGAACAGAAAAAAGCTTAATAAGAGTAGCTGTTGCTTTATTCTTATTAGTTGTGATATATAGTGCTTTTTCAGGATTGCTAAGTTATCAAATGAATGAAAAAGAAAAAGAAGCAGAAGATTCAATCGCACAAACTAATACTCAAATTCAATTAGCTAATAAAGATAACGAACAAATAAAAACAAAAACAAATGAATATTCGACAATGATACAAAATTTACAGGATGCAAACGATAGAATAACAGATAGAAATAGAACAAGAAATGCTATTCCTAACTTGTTAAATCAAATAATGTCAATTATACCTGAAAATGTACAATTAACATCTATTGAAAATGATACAGGAACACATATAGTTATTAATGCACAATCTAATAAATATGAACAATTAGGATATTTTGTGGCTAGATTAAAAACAGACGTTATTTTAACAAATGTGGTTTCTACTTCAGGACAAAAAGATAACGGTGTTGTTACTATAAAAATAGAAGGAGACTTACCATGAAAAAATTATTAATTTTAATTCTTATTGGCTTACTATTAGCACTTTCTATTTTTATCGTTATACAGGGGGTTAGCATAGGAAATGTTGAAGTCCTTGGAATTAGACAAATCCAAGATAAGAGTGCAGAACTTGATGATAAAATTGAAGAAGCTGCAAGATTAGTAGAAAAAACTTATGCACAAGCTGTAAGCGATGTAAATACAAATGCTAAAAAACTTGAAGAAGAAAAGAAAAATTATGAAGACATGACTACTATTAGTGAAGATAGTGATGTAGAGGCAGCAAATCAATTAGAAAGATATGAAATTGAAACATTGTGGGTAAGATTAGGAAATCATGCTACTACTCAAGGTGTTGTAATGCAAATGGATGTATTACCTAGCAGTAGTGGAGCAGCAAATACTTACAATTTAAGATTTACAGCAACAGGAAGTTATATTTCAATAACAGATTTTATATCAGCAATTGAAAATGATAGTACTTTAGGATTTAAGATAGAAGAATTTAAAATGCAACCATCTGGTACAGACTTACAAGCAACATTTGTATGTAAAGATATTGCAATAGCAGAAGTTTCAGCAACAACTACTACAACTACAACAAATGACACAAATAATACTAATAGTACAAACAATACAAATGCAACAAACACAGCTAATACATCAAGTACAACAAATACTGTAAATGTTGCACAATAGTAAAAAGGAAGGAAGAAAAATATGGCAAAATCAATTATAAAAGAATTAATTATTGTATTATTGCTATGTTTGGCTATCATATTAGTTTTAGGTATATTGTTATATGAATATGTTCCTATAACTAAAACAATACCAAATGAAGTGTCTTATACAACACCAGAAAATGTAAAGCAAGAATTGCTTTCAAGTAGTGATGTTGATGATAGTCAAATAATAATGACATATGAAATTAATTCAGATGATTTAAGTAATTATAGAAGAGTACAAGATTATGTACCTGGAAAGGCTAATCCGTTCTCATCTTATGAAACTACAGCAGAAACACCAACAGAAAATGGATCATCTACAGGTGGAACAAGTTCAAGTGGAAGTACAACATCATCAGGGTCATCATCAAGTACAAATAGCGGAACAACGACTACAGATGATTCATCAAGCTCAGGAGGACATTTCTTCCAAAATACAGGTACTAAATAATTAAGTTTTTAACGTTATATCTATTAAATAGGTATAATACAAATATAAATTAATTCCAAAGAGGAAAGGAGGAAGAACAAATGAGAAATAATAAAGGTATTACTTTAATTGCTTTAGTTATTACAATTATCGTTCTATTAATATTAGCTGGTGTATCTATAGCAATGTTAACAGGAGATAACGGAATATTAACTCAAGCAACTTCAGCAAGAGATGATACAAAAAATGCAGAATTAGCAGATAAAATTAATATGGCTCTTAATGGAGAATTAGCTAATCTTTTAGCTGATGGATATTTATCAGGAGGATCAAGCACTAGCTTTTCAGGAGGAGCTGATGCAATAGCAAAAGCTAATGGAATATCAACAACTGATTTTGATATTGTACTAGGAACTAGCAAAACAGATGCAACATCATTAAAAATTACAGCAAAAGGAACAAGTATTTCTGGTTCAATAACATATGATGCTGATGAAGGATATAAAGTTGTTAAAGCAAATTATCCAGGAGAATCAAATACAACAAATAACACTTAGTTTGTAAATAGAAAATAGGAGGAATTTATAATGTTAAAGAATAATAAAGGTATTACTTTAATCGCTTTAGTTATTACAATTATCGTTCTATTAATATTAGCAGGTGTATCTATAGCAATGTTAACAGGAGATAATGGAATATTAACTCAAGCAACAAGTGCAAGAGATGATACTAAAGAAGCAGAAGCAGCTGATAAAATCAATATGGCTCTTAATGGAGAATATGCTAATTTATTAGCAGATGGAAAAATGTCAGGAGGAGCAGACGTAGACGAAGATTCAATAGCAGATGCTAATGGAATAAGTAAAGATGAATTTACAATTGTTGCAGATGCTACAAAAGTAGGTTCTGATAAAACAGGAGATGTTTTAACAATAACATCTAAAACTTATGGAACTGTAACTGGAAAAATAACAAATGCAAACGGTAAATACACAATAACAAAGGCAACTTATCCAGGAGAAACATCAACAAATACAAATACAGGTTCTTAATAAAGAAAATTAAAGTAAACAAATAAAAGCCATACGCACACTATGTGTGTATGGCTAAATTAATAAAAGGGAATTGAAATGGAAACGTTTTTTTATATCATAATATTTATAATAGGAAGTTTATTTGGAAGTTTCTATACTCTAGCAGTATATAGAATACCCAAAAGACAAGACATAACTCATACACATTCTTATTGTCCTAATTGTAATCATAAATTAGGTTTATTAGACTTGTTTCCAATATTTAGTTATATATTTTTAGGTGGAAAATGTAGATATTGTAAAGAAAAAATAAGACCAAGATATTTAATATTAGAAGTATTATCAGGAGTACTATTTGTAGTAATCGCATACTATATGGGATTAAATTTAGAGAATTTAAACTATATGAAAATTGCAGAATATTGTTTCATAGTATTGTATTTAACATATATAATATTAATATGTGGAATAGATAAAGAAAATAGGAAAATCGATAAATATGTAAATGTCTATGGAATAGCAATATCAATTATGTATATGTTATATCTATACATAGTAGAAGATGCTAATATATATAGATATGGTATATATCTAATTTTATACATACTAATTTTAATATTTGATACAATAACATTAAAAAGATTTGCAAAAAGTACGTATGTAGATGGAATATTATTAATGCTTGTAACAATGATAATATTTACAAATGAATTTATAACATTAAGTGCAATAATATTTACACTTCTAGCAATGGCAATATATATATTACTATATAAATTAAAAAATAAAATAAATACAAATATGAAAACAGACAGACAAGTATCAAGTGAAATTAGTATAGGATTTTATTTAGGAGTAACAAACCTTATAATATTTATACTAGTACTAATTTATAATTATTATATTCTATAAAAGGAGAAAAGTATGAAGATACGTAGTGAAAAAGGATTTACGGGTATAGATATATCAGTATCAGTAATTATAGCATTTATATTTATAACAATAATATCTGTGCTAGTATATCGAGTAAATAGTACTTCTAAAGAAATAACTCTTAAAAGTGATGCAACATATCTTGCAATAAATGAAATAGAACAAGTAAAAAGTCAAAGTATTGAAGCATATACAGGTAGAAGTGAAGCAAATGGAAATAGTGTAATTATAGAAAACGAAGAAATAACTAATGAGCCAGAATATGCCGACAAATACGAAGGATATTATAAGACAATTACGGTAATGGATTATACAGACATACCAGGAAATGAGTGGGCAACATCAGATGTTGTAAAAAAAGTAACTGTAAAAATATCTTATATGTTCCAAGCAAAAGAACAATCAGTTGAAATATCAACAATACTTTCAAAGGAGAGCTAAAGATGAAATCAGAAAAGGGTATAACATTAATTTCATTAACTATATATGTTATTGTTATGATAGTTATGGTAGGAATAATTGCAATTGTTAGCGGAGCTTTCATGAAAAGTATGCAAGATGCAAATTTTTATAATGATCCGATAGCAGAATATACAGCGTTTAATAGCTATTTTTCAGAACAAGTAAATCATCCGGGATTAAAAGTCTCAGCATGTGAAGAAAATTATGTGGTCTTTAGTGATGGCGTTCAATATAGTTTTATAAAAGAAAATAGAGGTATATATAGAGATAAAGTAAAGATATGTTGGAATATAGATTCGTGCACATTTTCTAAATCAGAAGAGAATGGAAAAGAAATAGTAACAGTACATTTTGTTTCAGGAGGACAGGACAGAACGACAAGTTATACATTAAAATAATAAAAATTTATAAAAATAAAATTCTAATACAAAAGAAAGGAAGTAAGCTTATGGAAATGAGAAGGAGACAACCTATAGGTGTTGAATTGGTAAAAAAAGGTATAGTAACAGAAGGGGATATAGAAAGAGCTTTAGATTATCAAAAACAACATCCAAGTAAAAAAATTGGTGATATATTATATATATTAGATATATGTGATCCAAATAAGTTAATACAAGCTATAGGTGAAATCTTAGGTACAAAAGGAATTATATTAAACAATAGAACATTAAAGCTAAATGTAACAGACTACATTTCACTAGATGTTGCTAAAAAGAATAAAGCAATTCCATTTGAAGTAGACTCAGGAAAAATCAAAGTGTGCTTTGCTAACACTGTAAATACTAGAGCAATGGAAACAATACGTCTACTTATGCTAAATAAAGGTCTAGTAATGGAGGCATACATTACATTTGAACCTGATATTGATAGAATTTTAAAATCATATGAAGGTACAGCAACAGATAATTTAACAAATACAGTAAGAAATGATTCAATAACATCTTTAGTCGATAGTATAATAAAGACGGGTATGGAGAGAAGAGCTAGTGATATCCATATTGAACCTATGCAAAATAAGGTAAGAGTAAGATACAGAATTGATGGTGAATTATTTACAGCAGCTAACATAGATAAATCAAAACAAAGTCAATTAATAGGAAGATTAAAAGCGATATCAAACATGCATCAAGAAAAGCAAGAATCACAAGATGGTAGAATTTTGATGTATGATGATTATAATATCCGTGTATCTTCACAACCAAACGTATATGGAGAAAAATTCGTTTTAAGATTATTAAAGAAAGAAGCCAATATAAGAAACATATTTGACTTAGGGTTACCAGCAACAGAAAAAGAACTTCAAAAAAGTATTAATAAGAAAAATAGTATAACAATAATGGCAGCACCAACAGGTGAAGGTAAAACAACAAGTTTATATAGTATTATAGATTATTTAAATAGACCAGAAATAAATATAACAACAATAGAAGACCCAGTAGAGATAAGAATAGAAGGATTAAACCAAATTGAAGTAGATCCAAGAGTAACATTTGCAGACTCACTAAGAACAGTATTAAGACAAGACCCTGACATTATATTAGTAGGTGAGATACGTGATAAAGAAACAGGAGAAATAGCAATACAAGCTGGACAAACAGGTCACTACGTATTATCAACAATACACACAATAGATAGTCTAGAGGTAATAACAAGACTTAGAAAAATGGGATTATCTGACTATGATATAGCAAGTACATTGGCAACAGTAATCTCACAAAGATTGGTAAGAAGATTGTGTACAAATTGTAGAAAAGAAAGACCATTCAATAGCGAAGAGAAGAAAATAATAACAGCTATAGGAAAAAAATATGGTGTGGACTTTGATGTGTCAGGAAAAACTTATGATGCCGTAGGTTGTAAACATTGTAATAATACAGGATACTATGATAGACTTCGGAATATTTGAGATATTAAATGTAACAGATGAGATAAAATCAGAAATAATGAATGGAGAATCAAGCATCGAAATAAAAAGTGAAGCTATAAAAGAAGGATATAAGCCATTAATAGTAGATGGAATAAGAAAAGTAATCCAAGGACATACAACTTTAGATGAGTTAAATAAAAAATTGCTATTTATTTAGGAAACGAAGGAGGAAAATAATATGAATTTAGATAAAATATTAGATGAGGCAATACGTCTTGATGCTTCAGATGTTCATTTGATTCCAGGCAACAAACCAATGCTAAGAATTGCAAGAGATTTACTACCAGTAGAAGGAAGTAAAATATTAAAGCCAGAAGATATGTATGAAATATATGATTATTTAGTTAAAGGAAATGTTGATAAAGATGAAGTATTTAATACAACAAGAAAACTAGATATGTCATATGAATATAGAGATATACGTTTAAGAGTAAATATATCTTTATCAGATGAGATACCAATTGCAACATTAAGATTGATAAAAAATGAATTACCAAGTTATGAATCACTTGGAGTTCCAGATATAGTAAGAAGAATGACATACCAACCACAAGGGTTGATCCTAGTTACTGGTAAAACAAACTCTGGTAAAACAACAACATTAAATGCTTTAATAAATTATATTAATGAAAATCAAAATAAGAAAATACTTACATTAGAGAACCCAGTAGAATATAAACATCATTCTAAAAGGTCATTAATAGTACAAAAAGAAGTAGGAAAAGGAAGAGATAGTTTAACATTTAGTGACGGCGTTAAGAACTCACTAAGAGAAGATTGTGATATATTAGTAATTGGAGAGATTCGTGATAAAACAACGATGGAAGCAGCAATAGAAATGGCAGAATCAGGACACTTAGTAATTGGAACACTTCATACAAAATCTTGTGCAGAAACAATAGACAGAATGATAAACTTCTATGAAGTAAGAGACCAAGCAAGTATCAAATACTTATTATCAGCGTTATTAAAGCTAGTTGTATCTCAAAGATTATTAAAAGGTACAGATGGAAAATTAGTATTAGTTCCAGAAGTTATGGTTGTTGATAATATTGTTGCAGGTATTATACGTAAAGAAAAATTAAGTGTATCAGAAATAGAAGATGCTATACAAAGTAATCTAGAAAAAGGAAGTATAGGTTTAATAAACTCTTTAGCAGAACTATTTGTTGACGATAGAATAACTCTAGAACAGGCAAAAGCTCAAATAGAAGAGAAAAATATAGAAACATTAAATAGAACTATTATGCAGTTAAAAATAAAAAAAGGAAAATAAACTAAAGGAGGAAAAAGCTCATGCCAACATATATGTATAAGGCAATGACGAAGACAGGGGTAGTTGTAAGGAATAGAGTAGAAGCAGCAAGTAAGCAAAACCTTATAAAATCTTTAAAAAGTAATAACTTAGTTCCTATATCAATAGAGCAAATGGCATATAGAACAAATAAGAATACAAAAAAACAGAAAAGAAATATAACAGACATTCAAGAAATTATGAAAAATGTAAATACAACACAACTTGCAGGAAATAAGAATAAAACTTTATCTACTAAAGAAAAGATAAATTTATATTTTGCAAGAACAGAGAAAATAACACAAAGAGATATAGTTGTATTTACTCAAAACTTTTATCTATTGAAAAAGGCTAACTTTAATAATATACATGCTTTAAATACAATAATAGAGAGTACGGAAAATATATCATTTAAAGGAGTATTAGAAGATATATTAGCAGGTGTAGAAGCAGGTGAAAACATGTATACAACTATGGAATATTATTCTAATATATTCCCATATATCTATATTAATATGATAAAAGTTGGAGAATTATCTGGATCACTTACTACTTCATTAGAGCAAGCGGTTAAGTATTTGGATGATACAGAAAAATTAAACAAAAAATTAAGATCTATATTAATACCTAATATTGTTCAATTTGTTTTATTAATAGTAATGTTGATAGTTGGAACATTATTTGCTATTCCAGCAATTCAAAATGTTTTTGATGAAATAGGAACGGAAGAAGAATTACCAGCAATAACACTATGGTTTTCAGATTTTGTGGATAAAGCTATACAGTATTGGTATATACCGGTAATAATTATAGTGGCAATTACAGGTTTGATTTTATTCTATATTAATACGCCAAAAGGAAAATATAATTTCCACTATTTTAAATATAAAATGCCGATATTTGGTGAATTAATATTTGCTTTGGATTTTTCAAGATTAATGAAAGCTATGCTTTTAAATTTACAAAATGGTATGAGAATTCAGGAGTCAATAGAAGTTAGTAAAAACGTCGTTAAAAACTATGTAATGCTATCAATTATAGAAACGGCTATAAATAACATATTAATTGGTCAATCATGGATAGAACCATTTGAAAAATCAGGATTAGCAAAACCAATGATTACTGAAATGCTTAAAATAGGTATGCAGACAGACTTAGCAGAAATGATGGAAAAATTAGTTGAATATATGGAAATTGATATTGACAATATCATGACAAAGATTATGAAGGCCTTACCACAAGTTGTTTATGCAATAGTTGGTGTAGTATTAATATTCTTCGTATTAGTTGTATTAGTACCTTGTGTACAAGTTTATATGGGAAACTTCTTATTCTCAGCTTATGGAGTATAAGAAAAATAGAAAAGAAAATAATAAAAGCTAGAGAATTATCTTTAGCTTTTATTGTTTTATTTGAAAAAAAGTGTTAAAGTAGAAATATAAAACAAAAAAGGAGAGAAATATGGATTTACAAATAGGAGAATATAATAAAAGTGCATATAGAAGAGCTCAAAATATGTTAAAAACAAATAACGTGGCAGCAATAGTACAACCAATGCTTAGTAATATAAGTGATATTGCAGTAAGCTTTTTAGGAGATGCACAAGGTAGGACTATATGTGTAGAAGGTGATAGCAGTAGAAAGTATGGAGGAATAAAGGTTAGAGTAAATGCTTTAATAAATGAAGGAAAAATAAGTAAAAGTGAAGCTCAAAGATTTAGAAAAATTGAATATACTACATTTTCTCAGTTAATAAGAGCAATAAAAGAAGGAAGAGAATTAAGTGATTATGATAATATATTGCTTATGGATTTACAATATTGTGATGAAAGTATGTGGAAAGATGGAATAGAAGTATTATTAGATGAGAATAAGGATGCGAAAACACTTGAATTAGTTGAATTTAGTACAATGTCACGAAATACAAATAATGCAACATTTAGAAGGTTAAGAGGACATGTTGCTTCTTTTATATCAGAAGAAGAAGCAACGAGATTGGGAGTATGTGGACTAATATGTACTAATGAAACAAATGTTATAGAAAGTGAATTAAAACAAAAATTAAGAAAAGTAAACAAATTAGAAGATAAAGAATTACAAAAACAATTAAGAGAAAAGGCTAGAGAAATAGAAGAGTTAAATAAAAGAATTTTAAGTATGTATCAAAATCTAACTGATGATATTGATATAGAAGATGTTTGGAGTAGCTTTATAAATGGTGATAAAGATGATTCGGATCGATTAACAGAGGAAGAATTTCAACAGAGAGTAGATCAAGATTTAGAAATCTTCGAATTACGAAATAGAGTTAGAAAACTTTTGGAAGAAATAGGAGAAGCAATAGGTGAAGAACATGAAAAATCAGAATTAGAATCTCTAAGAGATGAATATCAAGAACTCGAAGAAAAAGAAAAAGGTGCTAAGGATTTATTAGATCAAGTAGAAGCAGCAAATGAAGAAAAAGATAGAAGTGATGAAAGTGGAAGATAAATGTATTAGAAAATTAGGAGTAGAAGAAAAATGGATGAAGAAAAGTTATTAGAACTACAAAGAAAATATGAAGAAGGACTTGTTGATGAAAAATACTTAAATGATGAAACAATAGAATTGTTGAAAAATTTATATAGAAAGCAAATCGAAGAAAAAAAGGAAAGTTTAAAAGAATATAAAGAAAAAATATCAAAATACTTAAAGAATTAAAATTTTAAAAAGTAAAAGAAGCAGAAAAGAGGGAAAAATGAGAGAAAAGAATAACTTGTTTTATAAAATAGGGATAGACTTAGGTGGGAGCCATATAGCAATAGGAGTTGTTAATAGTAATGGTAAAATTTTAGAAAAAATAGAGAAAAAGTTAAAAGGAATCATTACAAAAGAAGTAAAAAAAGTAATAGAGGATACAATAGTAGAAGCGGTTAATAAATATAAAGAGGAATATAAGATAACAGAAATAGGAATAGCAATCCCAGGTACTGTTACAAAAGATGTAGTAGTAAAATCAGTGAATTTAGGATTAAGGAATTATAAAATAATAGAAGAATTACAAAAGAAAATAGATATACCTATCAAAATCAAAAATGACGCAAAATGTGCAGCAATAGCAGAAAGTACATATGGTTCTCTAAAACAATACAAGAGAGTGTTGTTTTTAACACTTGGAACAGGAATAGGTGGAGCTGTTATTATAGATAATAAACTTTTAAATACAGGAGATTTACCAGGATGTGAAATAGGACATATGGTAATTGAAAAAAATGGATTAGAATGTAATTGTGGAAGAAAAGGTTGTTTTGAAAAATATGCTTCTATGAAGGCTTTTAAAAACAATCTAAGAAATGTTTTAGGATTTGATGAATCAGTTAGTGGAAAAGAGTTACTTGCCTTAATTAAAAATACTAAAAAAGAAGATAAGAATTATAAGTTAATAGAAAAAGTAAAGAAAGAGTATATAGAAAACTTAAGTGTGGGAATAGCTAACTTAGTGAACATATTTGAACCAGAAGCAATAGGAATTGGAGGGAGCTTTGTTTACTTTGGAGAAGTATTATTAGATGATTTGAAAAAGGAATTAGTTTCTAAAAATTTATTGTTTAATCCAAGAAAAGATATTAATATACAAACAGCAGTATTAGGAAATGAAGCGGGAATAATAGGAGCAATTTTATAAAAATAAAAAGTAAGACATGGAAAATTATTTCTATGTCTTTTTTATATAAAATTATTATAAATTATTAACAATAATTTTGTTATTTTCTACAGTTAGGAACTCTAATTATATTTCCAGCATAAATCAAGTTTGGATTTGATATGTTATTTAAAGTAGCAATTTCATTTACAGTAGTATCATATCTAGCAGCAATTTCGCTTAAAGTATCTCCTCTTTTTATAGTATATAAAACTTTTCCACATTCATTTCCTAAATTTGTAGTACTACCATTATATATAACAAGTCTTTGACCAGGATATATTAAATTAGGATTACTTATATTATTATCTATAACTAACTTTGATACAGTAGTATTATATCTAGCTGCAATTTCACTTAAAGTATCTCCTCTAACTACTGTATAAACTAATGAAGAAGAAGCAGTATTATTGTTTACACTAATTGTTAATTGTTCACCAGGATAGATTAGATTAGGATTAGTTATAGATGGATTTAACGAAACAATACTATTTACTGTTGTTCCATATTCTCTTGAAATTTTACTTAAAGTATCACCAGATTTTACAGTATATATTATAGTTCCATTCTCTGTAGGTTCTTCGGGCGTAGATGGAGTCTCAGGTGTTGGTATAGGAGAGGTATTAGATAGTAAAACGCCATCTGTAAATCTGTCTCTATCAACATTTCCAGAAATACCAGCAACTCTACCAGTACTTGTATATTGCCATCCAACCCAAAAGTTCCATTTATCATTGCCACCAGGTTCACTTACACCATAGTTTGCAACCCAAAGTGGATAAATTGCTAAATCAGAACTAAAAATAGTTCTAGCGGAATAACTATTACTATAAATTAAAACTTCTTTGTTTGTAGCACTTTGAAGAGTTTCTAAAAAGACCTTTGAAATTTCATTTATTTGATTAACTGATAAATTACCAAAAGATTCAAAATCCATTGCTAATCTACAATCAGGTTCTTTTCCACTAATAACACTTGCAAAGAAATTTGCTTGTTCACGTGCTTGCTCTACAGTTCTTGCAGTTACATAATGATAGAAGCCTACTTTCAAACCATTTGCTTTTGCATTTTGATAGTTTCTTTCAAAATAAGGGTCGATATAACTTCTACCCTCACTAGACTTCATATAAACAATATCGATTCCAGCATTTTTTACTTGAGTAAAATCAATATTTCCTTGCCATGAACTAACATCTATTCCTTGATAAATAGTAGAACTAGAAGGACCAAAAGCAAGAGAAGAAACAGATGTAGAGATAATAAAAAAGGTAACTAAAGAAAATAGAAGAACAACAATTTTTATTTTTCTAAAAGAATTTTTGAACATAAAATAACCTCCTTTCTGAAGGAAATACCTTCTCTTTACATAATATGCAAATTTATAAAAAGAAGTTTCTTTGTATTTTTTTATAAATTGTACGGTGAATAAAGATAAAAAATTGGAAAAAATCGCTAAAACACTTGAAAATTATAAAAAACTTTGATATAATACGTATCGTGATTAAACACGCTTATAGCAGTTTTACGGGAAGTGCCTAATTTTTAGGTCCTAAGAAACGAAAACTTAAGCGGAAGAAATAACAAAAAGGGAGGAATTTAAAATGTCAGTAGTTGCAATGAAACAATTACTAGAAGCAGGTGTTCATTTCGGACATCAAACTAGAAGATGGGATCCAAGAATGGCTGAATATATATTCCAAGCTAGAAATGGTATCCATATTATCGATTTACAAAAGACATCAAAAAAATTAGATGAGGCTTATAACTTTGTAAGAGAACAAGCAGAAGAAGGAAAAACAATTCTATTTGTTGGAACAAAGAAACAAGCTCAAGAATGCGTTAAAGAAGCAGCAGAAAAATGTGGAATGTACTATGTTGATAAAAGATGGTTAGGTGGAATGCTAACTAACTTTGATACAATCCAAAAAAGAATTCAAAGATTAAAAGACTTAGAAGCAATGGCAGAAGATGGTACATTTGAAGTATTACCTAAAAAAGAAGTAATTTTACTTAAAAAAGAAATGGAAAAACTAGAAAGAAACCTTGGTGGAATTAAAGACATGAACGAATTACCAGGAGTTATATTCTTAGTAGATCCTAAAAAAGAAAGAATAGCTGTATTAGAAGCTAAAAAATTAGGAATTCCAACAGTTGGATTAGTTGATACAAACTGTAATCCAGAAGATGTTGATTATGTTATTCCAGGAAATGACGATGCAATAAGAGCAGTTAAATTAATTGCAGATGTTATTGCAAATGCCGTTATCGAAGGAAAACAAGGAGAAAGCTTTGATGCAGAAGCAGAAGAGCAACCAGTAGAGGAAGAAGAAACAACAATTGAACAAGTTGTTGCTAACGAAGACGAAACTGAAAACAAAGAAGAAGTAACAGAATAATAATAAATTTATAAAAGAAGAGTAGAGCTTTTCTGCTCTACTCTTTAAATATATAAAAGGGAGGAAAGAAATATGGTAACAGCAAGTCAAGTTAAAGACCTTAGAGAAAAAACAGGTGCAGGTATGATGGACTGCAAAAAAGTTTTAACAGAAACAGATGGAGACATGGAAAAAGCAATTGAATTATTACGTGAAAGAGGAATTGCAAAAGCTGCTAAAAAATCAGGAAGAGTTGCAGCAGAAGGTTTAGTTGAAGCTTACATTTCTGAAGATGGAAAAGTTGGAGCTATAGTAGAAGTAAATGCAGAAACAGACTTTGTTGCTAAAAATGAAGAATTCAAAAACTTTGTTATGAGCGTAGCAAAACAAGTTGTTGAAAAAAATCCTAAAGATTTAGATGATTTATTAGCACAAGAATCAATAGATGAAGCTGGAAAAACAGTAAAAGAAGTATTAACAGATAAGATTGCAAAAATCGGTGAAAATATGAACATTAGAAGATTTGCAAGATTTGAATCAGCTGGATTATTAGAAAGTTATATCCATGGAGATGGAAAAATTGCTGTTTTAGTAAATATGAAAGGTGGAGACCATGAAGTTGCAAAAGATGTTTGTATGCAAATTGCTGCTGCAAGACCTGAATATTTAAATGAAGCATCAGTTCCAGAAGATAGATTAAATAAAGAAAAAGAAATATTAAAAGCACAAACAATGAATGAAGGAAAACCAGAAGCAATAGCAGAAAAAATCGTTCAAGGAAGAATTAGAAAATTCTTTGAAGAAATTTGCTTAGTTGACCAAGCATTTGTTAAAGATCCAAATAAGAAAGTATCTGAATTATTAAAAGAACATAGTGCAGAAGTAACAGAATTTGCAAGATTTGAAAAAGGTGAAGGAATCGAGAAAAAAGAAGAAAACTTTGCAGAAGAAGTTATGAAACAATTAAAATAAAAAAGTTAAAACACTACCATTTAGGTAGTGTTTTTATAATTATATATATTTTAAGTAATATAAAACTATATGCTTGACAAAAATTATAATTGGTAGTATTATTGGTACACTTTTAAATCTTAATTTTTAATCATTAGGGAAAATCTTCCCACATTTCATTAGAGTAAAAAATAGAAATTTAAAGAAAGAAGGCGATATGAAAAGAAAAATATAGCAAAAAATCAAAAAGCACTTCATTTTACTAAAGAATAAAAGTTGATTAACAAATAAACATATAATAAAATGGAGATAATGGATGAGTATTAAAGTTTTTACAGAAAAAGAATATCATATGGTAGGAAGATTATATCCTAATCTTGGAAAAATAACTTTCTTAAAAGAAAGAGAAGAAGAATACCATTTAGAAACAGAGGATGACTATGAAGTACATAATGAACATGATAAAATATTTAAAAAGATTTTAGAGAAGCCAAAAGAGGCAGAGTTTATAATAAAGAAGGTATTAAATTTAGATAGAAATGAAAAGCTAGATATAATATCTGTAAGAAATGAATATGTAACAGTAGACTTTAGAGGAAAACAAGTAGACATGTTATATAAATCAAAAGATAGAAACGTGTATTTTGTAATAGAACATCAATCAACACAAGACAATGAAATGCCATACAGAATATTAGAATATGAAACTGAAATAATGAGAAGATCTTTTATAGAGAATGGATTTAAGAATAAATTACATGCTAAGGTAATCGCAATAGTAATATATACAGGTCAAGGAAAATGGAAACAACCTCAAAGTATAGTAGAAATACAAGAAAAATTTGGATATAAGGTAAATCCAAGTGAGAATTACTCAGGATTAGGAGAATACAATATATTATCTATTAATGAATGTAGCAATGAAGAATTATTAGAAGAAGGAACATTTATTAGCAAAGCGATGTTAATAGAAAAAGCAAGAGGAGAATAAGAATTAATAGATGTGCTAGAAAAAATAATACCTATGATAAAAGATGATGAAAAAGCAGATATGATAACAATACTAAGATATATTCTAATGAAAGATTTAGGAAAAGAAAAAGCGCAAGAATATATAAAAATATTGGAAGGAGGAATTGATATGTCAGGTTTTGTAAATACATTAAGAGAGGATAGAGAAAGAACAATAAAAAAAGCTAGAAAAGAAGGAAAAGAAGAAGGAAAAGTAGAGGGAATAAAAGAAGGAAGAATAGAGGGGAGAAAAGAGGGAAAAATAGAAGAGGCTTTTAGAGTAGCTAAAAGCATGGTGAAAGAAAAAATAGATATAAGCATAGTAGAAAAAATAACAGGATTAAAAAGAAACCAATTTATGTAAAAAATGATATAGCAAAGGAGAAAATGAATATGTCAGATTTTGTAAATACATTAAGAGAGGACAGAGAAATGACAATAAAAAAAGCTAAAAAAGAAGGAAAGATAGAAGAAGCTGTTAGATTAGCTAAAAGTATGATGAAAGAAAAAATAAATATAAATTTAATAGAAAAAGTAACAGGATTAAAAAGAAGTGAATTTATGTAGAAATATATAGACAAAATAAAAATACACTACTGTAAATGTGGTGTATTTTTCGTTTTATTAAGAAATTCTTAAAAAAATGCTGTTTTTTTTCTAAAAGTATGATAGAATAGGCTAGAAAATAAAATCTAAGGAGAGAGGAAGATGTCAGAACCAAAATATAAAAGAATTTTACTAAAGTTAAGTGGAGAAGCATTAGCAGGAAAGAAAGGCACAGGAGTAGATGTAGAAACGGTTGGTGCTATATGTGATAAAGTAAAAGAAGTAGTAGAAATGGGAGTACAAGTAGCCATAGTAGTTGGAGGAGGAAACTTCTGGAGAGGAAGAAATGGACATCAAATGGAAAGAACAACAGCAGACTATATGGGAATGCTAGCAACAGCAATGAATGGATTAGCACTTCAAGATGCATTAGAAACAAGAGGAGTATATACTAGAGTGCAAACAGCAATAGAAATGAGAGAAATAGCAGAACCATTTATACAAAGAAAAGCAGAAAAACACTTAGGAAGAGGAAGAGTAGTAGTATTTGCATGTGGTACAGGACATCCATACTTTACAACAGATACAGCAGCAGTGTTAAGAGCAACAGAAATAAAAGCAGATGTAATATTACTTGGAAAATCAGTAGATGCAGTTTATGATTCAGACCCAAAAGAAAATCCTAATGCTAAAAAATATGATGAAGTAACATATATGGAAGCATTAGAAAAAGATTTAAAAGTAATGGACTCAACAGCAATAGCAATGTGTAGAGATAATCATATGCCATTATTAGTATTTGGAATAGAAGATCCAGAAAATATAGTAAGAGCAGTAAAAGGTGAAAAAATAGGTACAATAGTAAAATAGAACAAATTAAATAAAATTATAATTTTAAAATATAAATTTAAAGGAGAGATTATTATGGATTATACAAGTTTAGAAGAAAAAATGGAGAAAACTATAGAGGTTTTTAGTCAAAAACTATCAGAGGTAAGAGCAGGAAGAGCAAACCCAGCAATATTAAATAAAGTAAAAATAGACTATTATGGAACACAAACACCAATTAATCAAGTAGCAGCTATATCAGTTCCAGAAGCGAGATTAATTGTAATTCAACCATGGGATGCAAGTGTATTAAAAGAAATAGAAAAAGCAATATTAGCATCTGATATAGGAATAAACCCAAATAATGATGGAAAAGTAATAAGACTAGCTTTCCCTGAATTAAATGAAGAAAGAAGAAAAGAATTAGTAAAAGATATTAAGAAAATGGGAGAAGAAACAAAAGTAGCAGTAAGAAATGTAAGAAGAGAAGGAATAGATACAGCTAAATCTATGCAAAAAAACGGTGAAATGACTGAAGACGAATTAAAACACGCAGAAAATGAAATCCAAAAAATGACAGACAAATATATTGATGAAGTAGATGCAGTTTTAGAGAAAAAAGAAAAAGAAGTAATGTCAGTATAATAAATAAAATTATTAAATGATGAATATACAATTTTATTTATTTAAGGAGAATATTATGGACTTTAAAGAAGAACTAAAACAATATCAAGAAAAAGTAAATAAAGAATTAGAAAAATATTTAAGGACAAAGAATTGTCTTGAAGGAACTTTAAATGAATCTATGGAATATAGCTTAATGGCAGGAGGAAAACGTTTAAGACCAATTCTAGTTCTTAGCACTTACAGTTTATTTAAAAATGATTTAGAAGAATGTTTTCCATATGCTGTTGCAATAGAAATGGTACATAATTTTTCATTGATACATGATGATTTACCAGGAATAGATAATGATGACTTTAGACATGGGAAATTAACAAATCACAAAAAATTTAATGAAGCTACAGCTATCCTTGCAGGAGATGGCTTGTTAAATAATGCTTATATTGTAATTAGTGATGATTTAAAGAAGACACGTGAAAGCAAAGAACTAGTAAAAAAATTACAAGTATTTAATGAATTTACACTAGCTGTTGATAGAATGATAGCAGGTGAATATGTAGATACAGAATATGAAGGTAAAAAAATATCTACAGAAGATTTACAATATATTCATGAAAACAAAACAGGAGCATTACTAAAATTATGTGTTAGAATGGGTGCAATCTTAGGAGAAGCAAATAAGGAAGAATTAGAAAATTTAACTTTATATGCAGAAAAAATAGGCTTAGCATTCCAAATAAAAGATGACATACTTTCTGAAGAAGGAGACGAAAAAGTTTTAGGAAAGCCTGTTGGAAATGATAAAGAATTAGAAAAATGTACATATGTTTCTAAATATGGATTACAAGAATCAAAAGAAATATTAGATAAAATAACAAAAGAAGCAGTTCAAAACTTAGAAAGTTTTGGAGATAAAGCTGAATTTCTAAAAGGTTTAGCTTTGTATATAGAAAACAGAAATAAATAATTTTAAGGAGAAACATAATGGAATTTGATAAAGAAAATATGCCAAGACATATTGCAATAATAATGGACGGAAATAGAAGATGGGCAAAACAAAGAGGGAAAAATGCAAGCTTTGGACATAGAGAAGGGGCAAAAACTTTAGAGAAAATAGTTAGATATGCAAATAAAATAGGATTAGAATATATAACTGTGTATGCTTTTTCAACAGAAAATTGGAAAAGAGCAGAAGATGAAGTAAAAGCTTTGATGATGTTACTTCAAAATTATCTAGATGATTATTCAAAAAGAGCAGATACAGAAAATATAAGAGTGAAGGTGTTAGGTGATATAACAGCACTTTCAGATGGAATGCAAAAAAGTATTTTAAGATGTATGGAAAGAACTAAAGACAACACAGGTGTTACTTTTAATATTGCATTAAATTACGGTGGAAGAGATGAAATAATAAAAGCTGTAAAGAAAATAGCAGAAGATGTAAAGGAAGGTAAAGTAAATATAGATGACATAGATGAAGATATGATATCTAATAATCTATATACTAAAGGAATGCCAGATCCAGATTTGTTAATTAGAACAAGTGGAGAACTAAGATTAAGCAATTTCTTACCTTGGCAAGTGGTATATTCAGAGTTCTTATTTATAGATAAAAATTGGCCAGACTTTAATGAGGAAGACTTAGATAATGCAATAATAGAATATCAAAAAAGAACAAGAAAATTTGGAGCAAACTAAAAGAAAAGGAATGAAAAAAAGATGGATATAAAAAGGATAACATCAGGGTTATTAGGATTCCCTTTGGTGTTAATAATTTTAATAATAGGAAATAATATTGTAGTAGATGTAGCTTTAGCAGCCATTACACTTCTTGCTATGAATGAATATTTTAATGCAATATCAAAAGTAGCAAAACCAGTAAAATGGCTTGGATATTTAAGTTGT
>CALXXB010000020.1 GCA_944392525.1 uncultured Clostridia bacterium
CCGAATATTCTTAAATCAAAGTTTCTCAGAATATTAACAAAAAAGCTACCTTCAATTTACCTATATTTAAGAAGCTTTCAGCTTATAACTTCTATTCTCTAAAAACTAGTATAAATCTACTCCTCTTTTTTATTGTTTTTTCTTATAACAATAATATTATTGCACATTTTTGTGGATTTTACAAGTATTTTCATAAAAAAAGTGAAACTAACAGGGACACCCTATTTTGTTTCACTTTTCAAACATTTTACAAAATGAGACAAATTAGGCCTGTCCCCATTCTGTCTCATTTGACTCATTACATTGCTCTTCTATATAATTCTATAAAGTCTTCTTTTGATACATCTCTTGGATTTCCTGGTTTACAAGGATCATTCATTGCTTTTTCTGCAAGCATTTCAAAATCTTCCTCTTTTGCTCCGTAATCTTTTATTGTTGTTGTAATTCCAACTGCTTTACTTAATTCTGATATCATCCATACAAATGTATTTATAACATCTTGGTCGTTTAGATGTTCAGCATCTGGTCTACCAATGTTCATTAATATTTCTCTAAATCTTCCTGCTGTTGCTGGGTCTTCTCCATTAAATCTCATAACTGTAGGAAGTAACATTGCATTTGCAATTCCGTGTGGTGTATCATAAACTGCTCCTAATTGGTGAGCCATTGAGTGTACTATTCCAAGACCAACATTGCTAAATCCCATTCCTGCTATATATTGAGCCATTCCCATTTTCTCAATAGCTACAGGGTCTTTGTCATTTACAGCTGCTGGTAAATATTTAAATATCATTTGAATAGCTTTCATATGAAACATATCTGACATGTCATTATGTGCTTTTGTAATATAACCTTCTACAGCATGTGTTAAAGCATCCATTCCTGTTGCTGCAGCTAAACTCTTAGGCATTGTTGCCATTAAATCAGAATCTACAATTGCTAAAATTGGTATATCATTTGGATCTACACATACCATTTTTATTTTAGCCTCTTCATCTGTTATAACATAGTTTATTGTTACTTCTGCAGCCGTTCCAGCTGTTGTTGGCATTGCAATTAAAGGCATACCTCTATTTACTGTATTTGAAGCTCCATTTAAAGATTTAATATCACTTCTTTCAGGATTTGTCATAACTATTGATATTCCCTTTGCAGTATCAATACTTGAACCACCACCTACAGCTACTATTAAATCTGCTTTAGAATTTTTACAAGCATCTACTCCATCTAATACATTTTTAATTGTAGGATTTGGTTTTATTTCATCATATAAAACGTAAGGTACTCCTGCTCTATTTAATACCTCTTCTACTTTTGATGTAACGTTAGCTTCTACTAGTGACTTATCACTTACTAAAAATACTTTTTTAAATCCTCTCTTTTGAATCTCTCCTACAAGTTCCTCTCTTGCACCTTTTCCAAAATAAGATGTTTCATTTAATACAAATTTTTCAGACATTTTAAATTCCTCCTCTTTATTTATTTTATATATTCCCTTTTATTTTAAGCATTTTTATAATCTGATGGTATTTGGAATGAATTTTGATCTACATCATAAGAAATATTTACTTTTAATAATTCTTGTTTATCATCCTCAATAGTTTTTATATACACTAATTCACCATCATCAAAATAAAATCTAGTTTTTACATCTTCAGAATCCTCTGTAAAATCCCCCATTGCAAAATCAGTTAATCCTGTATATTCTTCATAATAATAATTTTTATTATTTATTTTTTCTTTTCCTGTTTGATATTCTAAATCTTTAATTTTTTCTAATCCTCTTGTTACCATATTTAAATTTGTTTGATTATTAGAATATGTATAATAAGTTTTTGTATCATCTACTAAAAAATATGTATTTCCGTCTTTTATTATATATTTAGTCTCTTCATCATTATAAATTGTATCTATACAAGCCATATTATTTGATTTTGCATAATACTTATGATTTTCATCATCTAATGTCAATTCAAAACTAAAAACGCTACTTGTTTGTAATGTTTCATATAATTTACTCACTTCAGCCGTTCCTTGATTGTTAGAACCGCTATTAGTATTATTATTTGCTATAAAATACCAAACTATTCCTCCAATAATTAATATGATTACGATAGCAATTACCGAAATAAGTACTATTTTTTTCTTTTTATCCATCAAATCACCTTTTCCAAAAAATTTGTCCTCTAGGAGATACTTCCTTTTATTATAGAAATATCTCCATTGGACATTATATTATAAAATATTCTTTAATACTATTGTTTTTAGTCTTGACATTTCTTCTAACGTTGTCATAACACCTTCATTTCCAATTCCTGAATGTTTCCATCCACCAAATGGCATTTCGAATGAACGATAGAAGCTTGCACCATTTACTACTGCTCCACCACATTCTAATCTATCTGCAATCTTCATTGCTCTTGATACATCTTTTGAAATTACGCATCCGCATAATCCATATGAAGATTGGTTAGCAATTTCGATTGCTTCTTCAACATCATCAAATCCAATTACAGAAATTACTGGTCCAAATATTTCCATATCTTTTGCAGCTTCCATATCTTTTGTTACATTATCTAGTATTGTTGGATAATAGTAAGCATCTTCTCTTCTTCCTCCACAAACTACAGTTGCTCCTTCTGCTACTGTTTTGTTTACTTGTTCCTCAATTCTCTTTGCTGCATTTATATTAATCATTGGTCCCATGTCTGTATCTTCTTGCATTGGGTCTCCAACTTTTAATCCATCTATTACTTCTTTCATTCTATCTATGAATTCTTGTTTTCTTGAATTATGAATTAAGAATCTCTTACTTGCACAGCATACTTGTCCACCATTATACAATCTTCCCCAGATTGTTTCTTTTACAGCTAAATCCATATCTCCATCTTCTAAGAAGATAAAAGCATCATTTCCTCCAAGCTCTAACATAACATGTGTTAAATTTTGAGAACATGTTCCCATTGTTTGGATTCCAGCTGCAGTTCCACCTGTTAAAGATACTAAATGTACTCCTGGATGTCTAGCTAAGGCCTGTCCTGCTGTTGGTCCATCTCCTGTTAATATTTGAATACATCCTGCTGGTACTCCTGCTTCAATCATTAATTTTACATATTCTATTAATGTTAAAGGATTATAGTTTGATGGTTTTACAATTATGCTATTTCCCATCATTAATGCTGGTGGTACTTTTTGACAGAACAAATCACTTGGGAAGTTAAATGGTATAATTGCTGCTATAACTCCAATTGGATATCTTTTTGTAAATTGTATTGTTTTTTCTTGTCCTACTTCTGATCCTTCTGGAATACTTTTTCCATATAAGTGTTTTGCTTTTTCTACAAATCCTCTTACTCCAATTTTTACATTTGCAACTTCTCCTCTTGCTTCTTTTATTGGTTTTCCTGTTTCATTAGATAGAAGTGTTGCTAATCTTTCTTTATTTTCTTCAACTAAATCAACAAATTTATATAAAATATCTGCTCTGTCATATATAGATACTTTTTCCCATTTCTTTTGTTCGCACATTGCCACTTTTACAGCTTCATCTACATCTTCATCTGTTACATTTGGTACTGTATCTATTAATTCTTGAGTTGCTGGATTAACAACTTCTATTGTTGCTCCATTAGAAGCATCTTTCCATTCATAACCTATCAAATTTTTCACGCTTGCACCCTCCTTATTATTTATTGGTCTACACACTTCCAGAGTTCCTCCATTATAGTTTTCTAAGCTACATACATAATTATTTTGATTTTGTGGTTTTTTCCCTTCTCTTCATTTACTGAACGCTGTAAATGATAGCATTAATCCTCCTGTTGTGTTTGAGCCATGATCTTTTACTCCATATTCACCAAATGTAAATACTCCAATGAATGGTACCCCTTTTGCTTCTTTCTTTAATTGTTTTGCAACTTCGTCTATTCTATCTCCTATTCCTAATCTTCTTCCTCCACAATGAACAAGTAAATATGCTCCTATATCTCCATCCATTTCTTTATTTAACTCTTTCATTGTTTTTCCTGTTGAATTGATTAACTCATCAACTGTTGCTTCCATTTGTATTACTGCTGTGTTTACAGCTAAATTTGCTCCAATGTTCATTGAACCATCTTTGTTTCCATACATTGGATGACGTATAGCTATTAAATCTCCTAATCTATCTTTTACTCCCAAAGGTTTTGTAATTGTTGTTACTAATAAATTGTTTTCTTTTAAATCTTTTGCTTTTGCTCCTGTCCATTCTGCATATTTCTTTTGAGCAGGAACTCCATCTATTTCTACTAATGTTCTTTTTCCTTTTATCTTTGTAATTACACCTGAATTTGTTGTTTCATTATAAGCTCCTGTAAATACATTTCCCATCTTTTTATCTGTATAGAAAAATGCTACAGCTGCTCCATCACTAAATATTTTATCATTTGTATAAATGCTCCATTTTCCTTCTACAGTATTATCTGCTGCACTTCCACCAAAGATTGGAACTCTTCCTACTATATCTTCAATTCCTTTTATGTATTCTTCCTCTTCTGCTGGTGATGCAACCATATAGAAGTAAGCTGGTACACAATCTTTTCCCGCATTTTTCATTGCCTCTTTTGCTAATTTTCTTCCTGTCTCTCTTGGGTCTTTTCCTCTTTCAGAACCTGCAACTCCTACTTTTAAATCTGGATCTCCGAATCGCAAGTATTCCTGTAAATCCTTTTTCTCCTGTAATAAATCCATCTGGTGTAATAATTCCTGCACTAGATGTACAACCTATTATTGGTGCAGTTCCTAATTCTGATTTAGCTCCATCTAAAACTTCTTTTATGCTACTGTCTACTGATGTATATAAAAATGCAACTTTAGTTTCTACTAAATCTACGACTGCTTTTGCTGCTGTTTCTTTTCCTTGTTGGTAACTATTTTCGTTTGTACTCCATGCTACGTTTGATTTTAACATAATTACTCCTCCTTTGTAATTTTATTCTACCAAAATTATACCATATTAACCTTTTTTTGCTATTAAAGATACGAAAATGTAATATAATTGTAATAGAAATGTATTATTTAAAATTAACTTCAATAGATGTGTCCCAAATGCGAAAAAAAGGTGTAAAAAGGGACGTTTCCTTTGCGAATTTTTTTACGCATAGGAAACGTCCCTAAAGCGAAATTAACACTAATCTCCTAAATTTATTCCTATATCTCTTGCTGTTTTTACTAAATCATCATCCATTGTTACTTTTCTTAAGTTACTTTCTTCAGTATTACCAGATACTGCTCCTATTTTTGTATTGTTTCCTACAACGTCTTCTAATGGAACTGAATCTAGTCTTCCATTTTTTATTACAGCAAGTCTTCCGAATTTTCCTTCTAGCGCTAATTCCATTGCTTTTGTTCCATATTTTGTTGATAATACTCTATCAAATGCTGTTGGAGTTCCACCTCTTTGCATATATCCTAAAGTTGTGTTTCTTGCCTCTAATCCAGTTATTTCCTGTAATTGTTGTGCTACTACTTGTCCTATTCCGCCAAGTTTTGTATTATCTACTCCTGCACCATTATCTCTAGTTCCCATTACTGTAAGTTCTCCACCTATTGGTTTTGCACCTTCCGCTACTACTACTACACTAAAGTTCTTTCCTCTTTTCTTTCTGTTTTCTATCTTACTTGCAACTTTGTTTATATCATATGGTATTTCAGGAATTAATGCTACATCTGCTCCTCCTGCTATTGCTGATTCTAATGCTATCCATCCTGCATATCTTCCCATTACTTCTAATACCATTATTCTATGATGTGTTGCTCCTGTTGTGTGTAATCTATCTAAAGCTTCCATTGCAACTGATACTGCTGTATTGTATCCAAATGTTATTTCAGTACAAGCAACATCATTATCTATTGTTTTAGGCACTCCTATTACATTTACACCTTTTGTAGAAAAATCTCTTGCTGATTTTTGTGTTCCATCTCCTCCAAGTGTAAATATACAATCAAATCCAAAATCCTTTATATTTTGAATAGCTTCATCTGATAAATCTTTATATTCTACACTACCATCTTCATTTACAACTTTATAATTAAAAAGGTTAGCGTTTGTTGATGAACCTATAATAGAGCCACCTTTTGGTAAAATTCCTAAAGCTTCTCCACCTTCTGCTGTGCTTAATAATTCATAATCCTTTTTTATTAATCCATTATATCCATCTATTATTCCATAACATTCTACTCCATGATTTTCTGCTGTTTTTACTATCGCTCTTATTACTGCATTAAATCCTGATACGTCTCCTCCATTTGCTAATATTCCAACTTTTTTTAACATAAAAATTCCTCCTCATATTGGTTTTTCATTTTATTTATCAAATATTATTATATCAATAATTTGTTTTTTTACAACAGTTTTTTAGCATTTTCCATTTTTTTATATTTCATTACACTTTATTTTACATATTCATTTAATGGTTTTACTCTATATTTTAATTCATCCATTTCATTTGTTGGAACATATCCAGATTTAGCATTCATAACATCTGGTATTCTATTTACTACTGTTGCACATGTTAATTCTACAGTTGCTGGTTTATCTACTACTATTGTTGTTGTAGGCTCGCCTTCTATAGTCCACTTATTTCTATCAAATTCATCTTCATCATATACTTTTCCAATACACTCAGTTTCTAATGTAATTCCTTCTTTAGTTTTTGTTGTAACAACAGCACTCATTCCTGTTGCGTCACCTTTTTTTACAGTCATATTTAACGTACTTGAGAAAATATCTCTTTTTGCTATTTGTGGCACACATTCTTGAGCCTGTGATTCTACTGTTAATCCTAGTTTTTCACATAACCATCCATTAACATTCCACATATAAGAAGGAGCATATTCTCCACTTTCTATTACTTTTCTTCTTTCTTCATCACTTATTCTATCTAAACTTGCAACTTCCTTATCAAATTCTTCTAATGTTAGTCCTGCACCATGAGCCTTAGCTAATGCTATTCCATAATCTTCTACATTATAACTTGAACTTCCTTTTATTTTTGTTATTTTATGTGTTGACCCTCCAATTGCAGATATTAATTCTCCCCAATATATATCTTGGTATCCTGTTCCTGTAATTGTACAATTATTCTCTTTTGCTAATTTGTCTATTGCAGTAGTAACTCCTGGATTTGAATTTTGAGGATAAAATGCTTCTTCACATGTTGTTATTGCATTTAATCCTAATTTTGCACATAACATTAAAGCATCTTCTACATCTTTTATTAAACTCATTGTTGTAACAATGACTACATCTGTTTTTGTTTCACTTAGCATTTTTTCAGCTTCATCTAAACCAACAACTTTAACACCTTTTTCTTCACATCCCATTATTTCACCAATATCTTTTCCAATAACATCTGGGTTTACATCAATAGCACCTACTATTTCTCCACCTTTTTCATAAACATATCTCATCGTATACACACTCATTTTCCCAGTTCCATATTGAACAACTCTAACTTTTCTATCCATAAATAGACCTCCTTTATATTTCTTTTCCTTATTATACCATTAATTTTTATTTTTAATACCCAAAAAGAAAAAAAGGCATACTTATGCCTTTAAAAAGAAATCTCTTTTATTAAAACCACTCGTCATAAATCTAAATGCTGCTTTTCTATTTGTTAACCAATTTATTCTTACTCCATTTTTCTTATTTTCTATCATTTTTTCTACTAAAAATTTTGCAATTACATCTGGATAATCTCCTAATATATTATATACTTTCTTAGTTTTCTCTGGTAATTCAAACTCTTCATTTCCCATTGAATGTGTTATAAAGTCTGTTATCATTATTCCTGGTGACAATAATCCTATTTGAATATTTAACTTCTTTTCTTCTACTTCTTTTGCTAAAGCTTTCAAGAAATATGTAAGTCCTCTTTTACTTGTTCCATATACTGATAAACCTAGCATCATTGCATCATTACTTCCATAACCTTCTATTCCATAAATCCCGCCATATCCTTGTTTTATCATTTGTTTCATTGCAATTTTAGAACCTATCATTGCTCCTTTTAAATCTATATCTACTAATCTATTTATTTTATCACTTTCAACTTCCCATATTGGTACCATTGGTTGGTTTACTCCTGCATTATTTATCCAAATATCTACACAACTAAACTTTCCAACTGCTGTATCCATCAACTTTTGTAAATCTTCTTCTTTTGTTACATCACATAAACATTCTAATACTTCTCCTTTTCCTTCGATACTTTCTAAAACCTTCTTACTTTCAACTAGCTTCTCTTCTAAAACATCACTTATCACTACATTATAATCATGTTTTCTAAATTCTTTTGCCATCTCAAATCCTAGTCCTCTTGCTGAACCTGTTATTACTACTGTTTTCATTTCATCTCCTCCTTCGTATACATCTACAATAACACTTCTACAACTTTTTTGCAATAAGAAATAAATAAAAAAACAGAAGTTACCATAGTAACCTCTGTTATAAATATTTTTTACCCTTCTACCGCTATTTTCCAATAATATGGTATTTCTTCATAATTATCTAGCTTTTCACATCCAGCAAAGCATCCATTACCATCAGGAACACCTCTATATCCATTTTCTTCTCCATTAGGAACTCTTAACCATAATTCAGGAGCAGTTCCTTGTAGATTGCTACAACCATAAAATGTTGCATCAAAACGCTCTACTTTATCACATCCATCAAATATTCCTTTTCCTATTGATGTTAAATTTGTACAATCTTGAAAACAATATGCAAAATCAATCGCATTTGTACAATTAGCAAATACTCCATTACCTATTGTTGTTAAGCTGTCTGTTTCTCTAAACATGCTTTGAAAATCCTCTACACTACTACAGCCTGAAAATGCATAATCCCCTATTGTTTGTAAATTATTACAATCATCAAAAGCACCACTAAACCTTGTTATCTTTGTGCAATTTAAGAACATCTTATCTGGTATGCTTTGTATTCCTGAATTTGCAAAATATACATCTGATAAATCTTTAAAACTACTTTCTGTTGGTGCTACTATTTGTGTTAAATTAGAGCAATAAGATAAATCTATTGTCTTTAATCCTATTGTTCCCCATTGTTCCACTCTTACTAATTTATCTATTCCTTGTCTATCTTCGGAATTTTCACTATTATATGATGATATACTTTCAAATATACCTGTTATCGTTATTTTTATTTCTTTTGTTTCTGTATATGGATGTGTTGTTTTTTTTGCTATATCCGCATTTGTTATATGTTCTGGTGCTGTCCCATCTCCCCAGTCTACTGTGAAATCAAATGTTGCTGGATTTTCGTTTCCTCCATCATACCATTTTAAATTATAAGGTAATTCTATTGTATCTCCTGCTGATACATTATACACTAATATTAATGCTTCTTTTCCTGTATCTGGTTCTAATGTTACATCTCCTGTTTCTGTACTATTTGATATACTCCATATTTGTTCTGGGTTTGTAGGTTCGTCATAATAATTTACAACATAATTACCATCTTGTTCTTCTATCTTATATACATCTGTATCTGTTCCATTTCCTAATGCTTGTCTACTTCCTGTTAAAGCTTCTACATCTAATACATCTGTTGTTCCTTCTTTTATATATCCTTTACTGTTTAAGAAATCTAAAAATGATGAATATGATGCTAATGCTTTTTCTTCCTTTCCTTGTATTTGAACTGTTTCTGTACTTGCTAACTTCGTATTACTTGCTGCATTGATTTCTATTTGATATTCATTATAAGCAAGTGCTATTCCTTCCATCACTGCTCCATGTGATTGTTCTACTTTTGCATTAGCCGCTTGAGTTAATATTCCATTTTGTCCTGTTAACATTGCTATTGATACTCCCGCAAGTATTAATAGCACTATAATGGTTATTACTAAAGCAATTAATGTAATTCCCTTTACTTGTTTTAGTTTTCCTTTCATTTCTTTTCCTCCTTATATTTTTATTTTTATAAATTTAAAAACTTAATAACTATTTTAAAACGCAAAAAAGACAGCAACAAAACCTATCTTTTAGGTTTCATCACTATCTTTCTTATTTATATTATCTATTTTATTATTTACTAATAGCCTACTTGTGTGTGTGTACAGCCTCAAGGCTTACAAGCTCTATTTTTTCCATGTTTTTGCTCCTTTTTTCTTTAGTTTTTACTACTAAATATTATATTATTAATGTTTTTTTGTCAAGAGATAAATTTTATATTTTCTTATATTATTTTTTCAAAACTATTAGTGGTATTTCCATTTCATCTCTTGTAATACCAGCATGATTTGATTTAAATATTGAACCATTTTCATCATAATTTAGGCAAACATCTTTTATTCCAATTGCTATATAATCGCCTATACTATCCTCTAGTAATATATGTTTCTTACCTTTTCCAAAAAGATTATTTTTTAAAACATCTTCTTTTGGAACTAATTTAAAATCTTCTCCATATATCTTTTTAAATAATTCTTCAAACTCTTTTTTATTTGCCTCTTCCTTTAACTTTATTCCACAAGCTCTTGGTTCTATAGTAGTTGTTCTCTCAAGCATATCAAATAATTCCTTATTCTTAGATAAAACTTCATATTTACACTTTATATGCCCATGGTCTGCAATTACAATTATTATACTATTAGAAGGTAATTTATTATATAAATTTTGAGTTTCATTATTTATTTCAGTAACTACATTTTTTATATTTATCCCTTCTCCTTCTTCATGTAATATCGCATCTGGATTAGTATAATATCCATAAATAAATTTCTTTCCTTTTTTGTTACATAAATTAAATACTCTATTTTCTATTTCATCTAATGTCTTACATGGATATTCATCATCAAAAGGCCATGCCATATAAGCTTTATTTTTAGTTTCTTCATTAATTATATCTATAATTGTTTTATACTGCATTTCTTTTCTTTGTTTTACTTTATGTTTTGAAGGGTTATCTGTATCTTTTATTTCATTTGTATATACTGAAATTGTTTCATTATCATCTTTAAAAAACATATTCCAACCAATCCAACCATGTTCACAAGGATATAATCCCGTTAAAACACTTGTAGTTGCTGCAACTGTTGTAGCTGGAAACACAGATGAAATATTATCTACTTTATTACTTCTTAGGAAAGATTCTTTTGGCAGATATTTTTCTAATATCGCTGTTCCTAATCCATCATATAATAATACTATAATGTTTTCATAATCTTTTTCCAAAAATATCTTGTCTAATTCTTCTAAAGTATCATTTAGAGTTTTTGCTCCCATTTCCTTTAGAACAGAATTACTCAAATTAACCAAACTCTTTCCTTCAACTGGTAACATTAACTCATAATTTTCCTTATTCATTTTTATTCCTCCCACCAAAATTTAAACTTAAATTTCTAAAACAATTATATCACATCCCATTCGTTTAGATTGTATTAATTATAAGAAAATAAAAGTAGGTATTGCTAATCATTACAATCCTACTTATATCTTTATTATTTATTTTTCCACAATTTTTTAATTCTGCTACTATTTTCTTGTATCTTATATAAATTCACACCATCATATTCACCATATTTATTTCCTATTCTAATTATGTATCATATGCATATTCATCTATAATCTCCTTTAATAGAAAAACTTACAATTAAAATTTAAGCTTTTTTAACTTTTAATCTTGTTATTTCTGAATCATATTGCTCAATTTTTTCATCATAAACTTTTTCAAGTTTTAATAATTTTTCCACTGGCCAATTGTCTATTAAACTTAAATTTTTCTCAATCTGGTTTAATACCTGCTCTCTTTCTTTAGCTTTTCTATTTTCTTCTTTCATTATATCAATTGAATTTTTATCTTTAATTTCTTTTGGCTTTATTACTTGACTATTAACTACACTTTCATTAATAGTATTCGTTTTCTTTCCAAATATTTTCAAAAAGAAATTTCTTATACCTGAAAATATTCCTTCATTATATTTTTTAGGCAAATTATTTTTCATTATACTTTTCTCCTTTATTAAAGTTGTTCTTCTTCATGAGTATCCTTTTCTGATTTTTCGCCTTCTCCAACTTCCATTTCTGCTTGTCCTCTTAAAGCATCCAATTCTGCTTTCTTTTGTTTTGCAATCTCTATTTTTCCTTTTACTCTTCGTAAAACTGTTAGTCTTTCTATTTCTGCATCTGTTTGCTCTATTTCTGTATCTGTTTTTGATTCGACTTCTAATAATTCTTCTAAAGACATATCATCTAAGCTTCTATTCTCTTGCTCAAATTCGCTATTTTCTTCTTCATTAATTTTAATGCCCATTGCTTCAGCCCTGGTTCTTTCGGCGATTTTCTTAAGTTCCTCATCATTTTGTAATTCTTCACTTGCATATTGTAATGCATACATATCATTTTTTACAGCTGCTAATACTACTTCTCTATCTCCTCTTAACTCTTCACTCGCATATTGCAATGCACCATAACTTCCTGAATGTTGTACAGCTGCTAATACTATCTCTTTATCTCCTCTTAACTCTTCACTTGCATATTCAAGTTGATCTCCATTAAATTTTACAGCTGCTAATACTATTTCTCTATCTCCTCTCAACGCTTCACTTGCATATTCAAGTTGATTTCCATTAGATTTTACAGCTGCTAATACTACTTCTCTGTCTCCTCTTAATTCTTCGCTTGCATATTGCAATGCACCATAATTTTCTGAATGTTGTACAGCTACTAATACTACTTCTCTATCTCCTCTTAATTCTTCACTTGCATATTCAAGTTGATTTCCATTAGATTTTACAGCTGCTAATACTACGCCCCTATCTCCTTTTAGCTCATCACTTGCGTATTGTAATGCTTGACTATTATGACCATTAAGAACTGCTTGTACAGCTGCTAATACTATCTCTTTATCTCCTCTTAACTCTTCACTTGCATATTGGAGATCATATCCCCCAGTATATTTAATAGCTTCTAGAACTACTTCTTTGTCATTTCTTAATTCTTCACTTGCATATTGCAATGCACCATAATATTCTGCATATTCTATAGCTTTTAAAACCACTTCTTTATCATTTCTTAATTCTTCGCTTGCATATTGTAATGCACCACCACTATTAACACCATAATAATCTGCTTGTACAGCTGCTAATACTATCTCTTTATCTCCTCTTAACTCTTCACTTGCATATTGGAGAGCATCTCCTTCGCTGTATTTAATCGCCTCCAAAACCACTTCTCTATCATTTCTTAATTCTTCGTTTGCATATTCAAGTGAATATCCATTTCTTATTGCTTCTAATACATCTTCTTTGTTATTCCAATCTATATTATTAGAATCCATTTTTTTCTCCTTTTATATGAATTTGTTAATATTATTATAACATAACCTTCTTTTTCTAACATTATTTTACAAAACTGTAATACAAAAATAATATTTCCGTAATATTTACTCAAACAATGTTCTAATTTTTCTAATTAAGTAATGACTTCCTCCGTCACTGTTGTCTTGTACATTCTCTACCATACTGATAATTAGCATATCTGTTCCATTTTGTCTATCTATTGTATAACAATCAAACCATCCTAAAGTACCACTTTCAGTATCTTCACTTGATGTTTTAAGTTCTGCTGTTCCTGTTTTTCCTGCAATTGTTGTACCTGAAATCTTCATATCATTTGCAGTCCCTTCAGGACTTTCAACTACTTGTATTAAATCATTTTCAATAGTATCTGCTGCTTCTTTTGTAAAAGCATTTTCTATTAAAATTTCTCCGTTTTTACTCTCATCGTATTCAATTCTTGGTTTAATCATATTACCATCATTTGCAAAAGCTGAATAAATAGCTGCCATATGTATTGGATTTACTAAAATATCTCCTTGACCATATCCACTATCTGCAAGTTTTGTTTCTCCTTCTATAGTAGTTCCATTGTTACTTGCATATTGTGATTTAGCAAGTGTAAGTGGGAAATCTAAACTTTGGTTAAATCCTAATTTATCTAAACTACTTGTAAATGTATCTGCACCTATTTTTAATACTGACTGTGCAAAATAGATATTATCAGAATGTAAGATTCCATTTAACAAATTCTTTGGTCCTGAATAACCAGTTAAAGTAGTTACATTATAATTTCCCCAAGAGCTATCTTTTTGCCAACTTGTTCCAGTATATCCTAAGTCCTCATTTGGATCTATTTTTCCTGTCGTCAATCCAATTGCTCCTGTTACAGGTTTAAATGTAGAACCTGGACAATATTTTTGTGTAAATCTATTAAATAATGGTCTTGCTTCATCATTATTTAAACTATTCCATTTATCTGTAGTTAACCCAACAACAAAGTCGTTTGAATCATAAGTAGGTGTACTTACTAATGCTAACAATTCACCTGTTTGTGGTTCCATAATAACAAAGAAACCTTTATCGTCTTTCATTTGGTCATATACTTGTTTTTGTAAACTACTATCTATAGTTAATTTAACATCTTTACCATCTTTTTGTTCTTGTTTTGCTAGGCTTGCAATTCTATTTTCATTTTCATCTACTATGTAAATATCAGTACCGTCAATTCCCCTTAAAGTATCTTCATATGCAAGTTCTAATCCTGCTTTTCCTATTAAACTAGTTGTAGTATAGCCTTCTCCTTCATGTTCTTCTAGCTCTTCTGCATTTATTGGTTGTACATAACCAATTAAATGTGCAGCTTCTTCCCCTAGAGAATATACTCTTCCATCTTCTTTATTTATCATAACACCTGGAATTGTAAGTAATTGTTCTTTCAATTCTGTATTACTATCTACTATCTTTTTAACAGGCACAAATGTATCATCTTGAACATATGAAGCATTTAGAGAATCATTTATATAATCTACTGATACTCCTGTTAACTCTGATATTTTTGAAATAGATTCATCTCTATTTTCACCTAATTTTCCTGGTACTATTCCAACAGAAGCAATATTACCATCTTCTGCTAAAGGTACATTATTTCTATCTAATATACTACCTCTTCTTGCTTTTATTGTAGATACTCTTACTTTATCTGTATCTCCTAACTGTGGAAATATCATACTTGATGACCATTTAAGTTTTAGTTCCTTATTTTCTTTAACAACATTTGCTGTGTTATTAAATTCCACTTCACCTGCTGAAGTGTACATTTTTTCATGATAACTTATGTTGTAACCATCATCAACTTTTTCAACATTACTAATTTCTATTTGTATATTACTTGCATCTATTCCTTCATAAATATTTTGATTCCTTTTTACAAAATCTTCTTCACTCATATTCATAGATGCTACTTTTGAATATAACTCTTCATAGCTTTTATTATTAATTAAGCCAAAATAATCATTAAGTAATCCCTTTGCCTCTTCTTGTTCTTTGTTTCCCATAATTATAACAGTTGCTATAATTGCAATTACTATAACTACTATTGCTATAATTACTCCAATTAATACTTTTTTATTTTTCATATAAGGTTCCCCCTTTATTAAAATATATAACTATAATATCACATTTAAGAACTATTTACACATTTTTTGCTATTTTTTATCATTTTTATACATATTTACTATTTCTTGTAAATCTTATGCACTTTTTTAGTTTAATTTAACATCCCATACCTTCTATATTAGTTGCAACTAATCTTCCTTTTTCTAACTCCTCTTTATCAAGAGTTATATACATTGTATAATTTTCTAATTTTTTCAATTGTTCTTCTGGATTTCCTGCAATCCCCAATATTGTTGTTTTATTATTTACAATTACTTCTATATCAAATGATTGCCCATCATTTATGTAATAAAAATCTGTTGTTTTACCTTCTAAAATATAATTATTTCCGCTTCTTACCATATTTTTTAAATCAAAATTTATATAATTGTCTTTTAATACTTCTCTTTTTAATTCTTCTCCTTGTATATTTCTTACAACATATACTTTTGATTCTTCTGTTAAAACAATCTCTTCCTTCCTTTCATATATATTTTCAAAATCTAATTTATCATCTATATTAATATCAGTAATATTCATTTTCTCATTTGTCCTTTTATTAATAATTTCTACATCATTATTTAAAGTAACTTTTAATATTTCATTTTTTTCTGTCTCCAATGTATATGTGTTACCTTCTATATTTTTTAAAATCAAACCCCATATTGATTTTTTAGTATTTTCTTCTCTTTCTATTCTTTCTTGCTCTTCTTTAGCGAAATTATCTTTCTTTTCTTGTTTTTTACTTTCTACAAAATTATCAAAATCTTCTTTAGCTCCATTAAACACATTTAAGTCTATGAACTTTTCTTCTCCACTATAACCATCTAACTTTCCTTTTCCCGTATATTGCCAAAACCTCCAATCTCTATTTTCTAAAAAAGGTTTTGTTACTACATCTCTAATCCAAATGTCATAACCAAGAAGCTCTCCATCTATATAATAGTTATAAAATTCCATGGTAGTATAAATCATTGGCTTTACTCTATATGTACTTTCTAATTTATCAAGCATTGTTTGTAATTCTTCTATTATCCATTCCTTATACGGTTTTGCTTTTTTATAATAGCTATAATATTCAACATCTATTATTGGAATAAATATACTATCATCATTTTCCACATAGCCAACTGTATTTATATAATTTTGTGCTTGTTGTTCTCCTGTACTTTCAAAACTAAAGAAATGATATACTCCTAGCAACATATCCATATTTTTTAATTTTTCAAAGTTCGTATCAAAATACTTATCTTTACTTTTACTTCCCTCTGTTGCTTTTATAAATGCAAAACTAATTCCTTGATCTCTTATTCTATCCCAATCTACTTCTCCTTGATATTCTGATACATCTACTCCTCTTATTTCATATTTTTCTGCTTCTAACTTTGTCGGTATAATATATCCATTAAATATCATAAGAAAAAATAGTAACAATATTAAAATAATAATAAGTACAAGAGTTATAATACTCTTCTTTTTCTTACTTAATTTCATAAACTTCACCTAACTTATTAATAATAGGAAAAATGACCCTAAAGAAATTCCTAATGATTCTAAAATATATATAATAGTAAAAGCTAAATTTAATTTTTTACTTTTATATAAATTTACAAATAATAATACAAAAAAAGGAATAAATGTAAAGCCATATAGTACTCCCCCTAAAAGATGTCCAAAACCCACATCAAATATTGCATGTTTTTTTGCATAAATTTCTCCAGCAATATTTCCTAAAACTCCACCTGCAAATATTCCTAAAGCTAAAAGAATAAAATAAGCTATTATCCAAAATGCTTTATTTCCTTTACCTTTTGATTTTTCTACTACTGAGACTTCTAGTACTATAGCAAAAGCAAAAATTAGTAAATATACAAAATTTCCTATCATAAACATTCTCCCAAATTACTTAATAAATCAATAACAGACTCACACTATTAATAAACAATATTAGTAATACATATATTATAAATCTTTTTCTACTAATCTCTTTCTTATTATATTTATTTATTAAATATGTATATAGTAGCATAAGAACAGCTTCTGTAAAAACAATTATTATAGGTATAAGTATTATTAAAATTAATTCTCCTTGTCCTGTTCTTCCTAAACCATCATTATTAGAAAAGCTAAAATAAATTAAACTTATTTGCATGATAAATATTAAAATAAACAGTAGTATTATTATTAATACTTTAGTTATTTTTCTTTTAAAAGAATCCAAATTTTCATATGATACATATATTACTGCTATTATAATAAATAATAAAATTACTAAACCTAACATATTATTTTCCTTTATTAATCACTTGCTTGTCCTGCACCTACTACATTCCCGTTAGTAGCATCTACATAAATATATAAATTAGTTAAGGGATCATTTTTATCCCCTAACCTTATACACCACACAGGCTGTCCTTTAAATACATTATTTATATTTGAATCTTTTGCCCAATCATCTTCCCAGTAATAAAGTCTATGTATATCATCTAAAGAATAAAGTAACTCAGCTGCTATTTCGTAATTACCATTTTCATCACTAAAAAACTCCTTTGCTGAGAAATCTGATTTCCATGGTTGGTATTGATATTTAGATTTCTTGGCTTCTTCTTCAGCAATAGTTGCCGCTTCCTCTTTTGTAATCCTAACTGTTTTATCAACATTAGAACTACTTACAAAACTAGAACTATTGGTAACGTTATTACTATTTGAACTACTTGTATTTACTATATTACTAGAAACTGTATTATTTACACTACCATAAGAAACTTTTCCACTTATATTATCCATATCTCTATAAACACAATTTGTATTAATTGCCTTACTAGCTGCATAAACATTTGCAATATAACTATCTTGTCTTTTATCACCTGTAAAATAATATGTAAGTCCACCCACTCTTGTATCTATATTTTCAATATTATATTTAGATATCATTAATATAATATCTGTTTTTTCAAAAACATCACTTGGAATTTCTTCTTCTAGTTCTATATTATATCTTTCAAGCATTTCATTTAATTTTTCTTCAGATTGTATTTTTATTCCATACACACCGTCTTCATATTGTCTAAGGTCTGAATTATTCGTTTCAAATAATTCTCTTGGTATTTCATTTGTTACTTTATATTCTTTAGAATCTCCCATATGATAGCAATTAACATCACTACTTGCTATTTTTTCTTTCATCAACTTACTTAATTTATCTCTATTTTTCAAGGTTTGTTTTACAACCTGTCCACCATTATCATTTCTAAAGATTACATTATTATTTTCTTGTTCATAAGCAATAACATAGTTTTTACTTACAGTATCGTAATCAAGTTCTATATAATTCTCATTTTGTTCAATATCTTCTAACTCTTCTTTAGAAATAATTGGTCCTTCTCCTTTACTATCAATTCCATTTATTAACTCATTTAATATATCTGTATAGTCCTTACTTTCCCCAGTAAATACATAATAATTATCTACACCTTTTTCTTTATAAACAATCCTGTTTGGTGTTTCAAAATATTGTACATAATTTGTGTTTTCTTCTTCTTGTGGTTTTATTCTTGTAAATATAAATGTTCCAACACACAATACAATTAAAAGTGTTGTTATTCCAATTAAAGCTTTATATTCTTTAAATTTATCAGATAATTTAATCATTTTTATTCTTCTCTCCATATTCTTTTTTCCATCTGTAACACAAAGTAACTTAACTGGCTGTTTTTCTTCTTGTGAAATAGGAAGTAATCTTACTAATGTTTTTGCATATTCTTTTTCTTCATCTTTCTTAATCTTACTTAACACCATCTCATCTGCTTTTAATTCCATATCTTGTCTTATTTGTTTAAAACAAAACCATATTATTGGATTAAACCAATGAATTGTTGTAATTAGAATTAATAATTTATTTAATATTAAATCATATCTTTTAAAATGTGCTAGCTCATGCATAAATATATAATTTAAACTCTGTTCATCTTTTTCTAAGATTTCATCTGTTACTAATATCTTTGTATTAAACAAACCATATATACAAGGAACTTTTTTATAATCTTGTTTTATTAATTTTATGTCTTTTTCTACTTCCATTTGCTTTTTACAATTCTCTAATATCTCTAATATTTTCTTATCTTTTACTTCTTCTTTTCCTATCCTTTTTTTCATCACAAAACTTGTTATTATGTAATATAAGAAAATAATAGCCATAACACTAATCCAAATGTAAATGAAAATCTTTCCACTCTCATTTGCAATTAGATTTTTTTTTGCAAGTTCTATTTTGTCTATCCCTGAACTTATAATAAACTCATGTGAATTTTGAGACTCCAATGTAAATCTAAATGGCACAAGTAAACTAATTAAAACAAGTAACCACATTGCAAATTTCCATGTCGGTGATATTTTTTTATCAAAAGTCTTTCTTAGGATTAATACAATAATTCCTAATATACTACCTATTATTGATAGATATAAAATATTGTAAAATACTTCATACATAATCTAGTCCTCACTTTCTATTAAATCAAGTAAGTCCTGTAAGTCTTTTTTAGATATTTTCTTTTCTTCTACAAAATTTAATAACAATTTATTTGTACTTCCATTATAAAGTTTTTCTAAAAAAGATTCATTTTCTTTTTTTAAATATTCATCTTTTTTAATAGCTGCTTTATAAGTATTTTCTTTTTTTCTATTTGTGATTGACTTTACACTTTCTTTTTCTATTAATCTATAAAGTAAAGTTTTTATTGTACTTTTATTTTTCTTCTCATCTTTACTTAAAATCTCAACTATTTCATTTAATGTAAGTTCACCATTTTCCCAAAGTACTTTCATTATCTCTAGTTCTGCATCTGTTATCTCGTATTTTTTTGTTATCATTTTTCCCTCCTTAAAAGTTACACTTGTAAACTTTGGATATAGTTTACATCTGTAAACAGAATTTGTCAAGCAAAATTTAAAAACAGGTAGTAAATCTAATTACCTGTTTTTGAGTTTTCTTCTTTTTTGGGTATACCTATAATATTATCTCTTCCCTCTTTAAGTAATAATCTTAATGTTTTCGACATCATTTTCCTTGTTTCTGGACTTAAATTTCTATAAGTTTTAATCATAGTTGCAACATTTTTAACCCAACTAGCTGTAAGTTCATTTACTGTATTTACCTTTGTAGAATTTAAAATATCAAACCAAGTATCAACAAACTCTTCTCTTTGTTTTGGCGATACTTCTTTTAGCCAATTAGTAATTGTACTATCTATAAAGTTACCATAGTCTGTTTGCTTAGCTCTTACAAACTTATCTCCCATAACTTGCCATGAATATAAATCATGTTGCATAATTCCCGTTTCAGTACTTTTCACAATCGTAGTTTTTTCCTTATGTTTCAATAATCTTCCTATAATAGAAGTTTGGGGTATATAAGTATGAACCTTACTTAAAACTTCTTTATATTCTGCACTTTCTATTACTTTATCTAAAAATCCTGGTCCGTCATTGTTGTAAATTTCAATTATTTGTTTTTTAGTTTCTTCGTTGCAAAAAGCTCCTGCATATACTGCTAAATTTCCTCCTTTTGAATGTCCACCTACACGTAATTTATTTCTATATTTTTTAGCAACACCATTTAAATACTCTACACTATCTAATTGAGAAGGAACTATATCACTAAAGCTCATATTAAAATCTTCTTTCCAGCCTATTATTGTGTTATCTGTCCCTCTGAAAGACACATAAATTGTATCATCTGGAAGAATTACTGTTATTGCTGAAAATTGTTTTTCTTGTTTTGGGTCTATAATATTTACAAAATTGGTTACTTTAACTTCTCCAAACCTTATGCTTTTTGCAAGAATTGGATATAAATCTATATCCTCTACTTGTATAGTCCTTCCTGTTGTTCCCATTATTTTTGTTCTTTCATATGCTTCTTTTAGTGTTATCTCCTCATCTTTACTAATTACTCCATCGAAAGGTAAATATGAAAGTCTTGATAAAATTAGATTATCAACTTCATTAAATTTCACATTTTTAAAACTTATATCTCTCCATTTCATATAATCAAATATATTTGCCATCTATTACTACTCTCCAATATAATCATAATAATTAATATTTTTTAATTTTTCTTTATAAAACTAACTATATCTTTTGCCACAATCTCTTCTTTTTCGTGATATCCATGATTTGCACCATCTACATAATCAATATCCTTATTAGGATTTGTAATTATATTACTTACAATTGTTACTAACTCTTCTGCTTTTTGTAAGATCATTTCATTATCGTTTCCCCATCTCATAAATAGAGGGACCTTTATATTATTTAATTTTTCTAAATCATTATCTCTTCCATATCTTGCAAAGTCTATATCTTTATTATACTTAGCATAGCGTAAAAATGTTTTTACACTAATTGGATGAATAAATGCTCCTCTTGGCATAAGTTCTTTAGAATTATTCGCTTCTTTTTCTTCCGCTAATTTTAAATAATCTTCATATTTATCTCCTAAATAAACTTTTATTGCCATTGGAATATCTATTAATGATAATAATACCACACCTTTAATAACATCTAAAATATCTTTTTCATCTTCCTCTAATAATTCATTATATGTATATACAATTTTTGTACAACCCAAACTATGCCCTTGTAAATAAATCTCACTATATCCTAATTCCTTTAATTTTAGTATTGCACCTACTATATCTTCATATCCTTCTAGTACATCTTCATATGCTGTTCCTCCAAGCATTTTTTCTGTTTTTCCATTGATTTCTTTACTTATATATTTTACAATTTCACTTCCTCTATTATTAAAACAAAAATAATCAATACCACTCTCATTTACTATTTTTGCTATTATGTCATCTCTTTTTTTAAAGCAATTACTAGTCATCCCATGCACTGCTAATATTACTTTTTTTGTTCTTTCGTTTCCATTATACAAAATTCCACTTAAGTCTACTCCATCTGTTGCCAAAAAATCTATTTTTTCCATGATATCACCTCTCCTTATAGCCTAAATTATATAATAACAATTTTATTTTATCAAGAAAAATAAATAAAAAAGGAAGTGCCTACAAGGCACTCCCCTTTAGGTGCTTAACAAACCTGAAAAGCCACCTGTACTTAGAGACATCTTCTACAAGAGTCTTACTAAGCGGACTTGAGTCTATATAGCACTGCCAGTACATTTTCTCTACGTGGCATGCATACGTTTCTCTAATCTCTTGATATGACTCAAAGATTCTTCCAAATGTATCTAACTTAGCCGTTGCATTTCGCACTCCAGCATATACAAAAAAAGCCTTCGAGTATATGTTATACGAACTAACCCATCCATCTGTGAGAGAATCCTCAAAGATATATACTTCCGGGTTGTATCCTCTAGAAACAGTCATCTTAATAAAAAGCATTTGAGAAGAACTCTCATCATACAAGCCTTTTATTGCACTAACAGTTGTCCTGTCTTCTTGCTTTTCTTCCAGGTATCCTTTAATCTCCTCTCCTTCGTCTTGAACGAAATACCCTTGGAGCTCTTCTTTAGCACCATAATTATAGGAGAGCCCACCTGAAAAACTAAACACCTTCATTTTATCTCCTTACACTTGTTGTTCGAGATATCCTACAAACCACCTAATAATATAATATCACAATTTTGTATAAATTTCCACTATTATGTAAATAAAGAGTAGCTTTTAGCTACTCTTCGAAAAAAAATTATTAAAAAGGAAATAAGTAAATCTGTAAGCCGGGTTCTGTCTTTTAAAATAGTCATTTATCTAGGATAAGTATTGCTACCTATCTCAAGCCACGCAGGTAAGAAGACGCCGAGCAGGCTTAATCTTCTCATTTAGGTGTTGCTCCAGATGGGGTTTACACTGACCCATTATGTCACCATAATG
>CALXXB010000021.1 GCA_944392525.1 uncultured Clostridia bacterium
CATACAATCAATTAATTTTACATCTATATCTTTATAATTATTTTTTATGCAATTCTCAATTGATTTAGCAGCATTTAGATGCCCGCCACCATAAGAAGCATAAAAGATTAAAACTTTCATAATTAATCTCCTTTAATTTTTTTCAAATTGTATCACATAATAGAAAAAATTTCAAAAAATAGAATAAATCTTAAGAATTTTATACAAAATAATAAAAATTGTAAAAAGGAAAAAACTTAGAAAAGAAAAAGGTGATATTTTGAAAAATATAGTAAAAGTAATAGTCTTATTTTTAATTTTAATATTATCCGTAATTGTAATGGTTGTATTTGATAATAATGTAGAAGAACAAATTGTAAGTTATGCAGCAACTTCTAGTACATCTGACATTCAATTAATGGCAAGAGCAATAAATGGAGAAGCAAGAGGAGAGCCATATGAGGGACAAGTTGCAGTTGGAGCAGTTATATTAAATAGAGTAAAAAGTTCTAAATTCCCAAATACGATAGCAGGAGTTATATATCAATCAGGTGCTTTTACAGCAGTAGCAGATGGCCAAATAAATGTACCTATAGAAGAAGGTTCTAGTGTATATAAAGCAGCGAGAGATGCAATGAATGGATGGGACCCAACAGGTGGATGTATATATTATTTTAATCCAAATACGGCGACAAATAAGTGGATTTGGTCTAGACCACAAGTTAAAACAATAGGAAAACATATCTTTTGTAAATAATAGAAAGGACGAAAATTATGAAAAATATTTTAGTTGATTGGAAAAATAGATTTAAAAAAGGACATATGTTAAGTGTTATATGTGTTTTACTTGTTATAGCTGCTATTTTAGGTGTTATTTTATATAGAAAACAAAGAGAATATAGACAGGCATCAGAAAACAGTTATAACATGGCGTTTTATGAACTAGTAGATTATGTTCAAAATGTTGAAACATACCTTGCTAAATCTTTAATATCATCAACTCCAGAGCATGGAGCAGAAACATTAACTCATTTATGGAGAGAAGCAAATTTAGCACAAGCATATTTAAGTAGACTTCCAATAGAAAGTCAAGAATTATCAAGTACAGAAAAGTTTTTAAATCAGGTAAGTGATTATAGTTATAGTTTATCTAGGAAGAATATCTATAATGAAAAACTATCAGATGAAGACTTAAATAATTTAAAAGAATTACACACATATAGTGTTGATTTAGAAAATACTTTAAATCAATTATCAGAAGATTTAAATAATGGAAGATTTAGTTGGGGAGAATTAACTGAAAAAGGAACCGTAGCATTTGCTCAGCAAGTAGATAATATATCTAAAGAAAGTTTTAGTAATTTAGAGGAAAATTTCCATGAGTATTCTGGACTAATTTATGATGGAGCTTATTCAGAACATTTAACAAGCAGTGAGCCAAAAGGATTAACAGGAGATGATATAGATGAAAATAGAGCAAAAGAAATAGCAGAAGAATTTGTAGGAAAAGATAATATTAAAGAAACAAGTAATTTAGGATATTCAGAAAATGCAACTATACCTGTATATGATTTTTCTATTACTAATAATAATGATGAGACTATAAGTATATCAATATCCAAAAAAGGTGGACATGTTGTAAATATGAATACTAATAGGGAAATTTCATCTGAAATAATTTCTCAGGAAGAAGCAGGAAATAAAGCAAAAGAATTTTTAGATAATAAAGGATTCCCTAATATGCAAGAAACTTATTACTTAAAACAAGAGGGAATAGTAACTATAAATTATGCATATATGCAAGATAATGTTATTATGTATCCAGATTTAATTAAGGTAAAAGTAGCATTAGATAATGGTGAAATTTTGGGAATAGAAACAACAGGGTATTTAAATAATCATACAGAGAGGGATATTAGTAATATTAAAATTACAGAAGAAGAAGCAAGAAAAGATTTAAATCAAAATTTGGAAATAACATCAAGTGGTTTAGCTGTAATCCCTACGGAATGGGAATCTGAGATACTTTGTTATGAATTTAAAGGTAAAGTAGAAGATAAAGAATTTCTAGTTTATATAAATGCTGAAAACGGAAGAGAAGAAGATATTTTAATCATAACAAATACACCAAATGGAACATTAGCAATGTAACAATAGGGACGTTTCTATTTGCATAAAAATGTGCAAAATGAAACGTCTTTATTAGTACATTTTTGTATTTTGGGACATATATTTTAGAAAATATGTTGTATATATTAATTTTATGTTATAATAAGTGTGAAAAAATAACTTAGGAGAAAAAATATGAGAAATACAACGAACCAAGCATTTAGTGAAGTATATGATGTTATTAACCACATGAGCAAAGAAATGCAAGAAAAGATACCAAAGGGTTTTATGAATTTAATAAAAGATAATAGAGATTTAGAATATACTTTTAATATAGATTATACCATTGATATTAAGAAACAATTATTAAAAGAATCTAAAGTAATACTTTCTCTTATTTATAGAGATTATCTATGTAGTAAAGAAAAAAGAGAAGAGCTGTTGGCATTAGATTTAGAGGAGATTAGAAGAGAAGAAAAGATATTACAAGAAAAATATAAAATTGATTTTGAAAGTAGAAAAAAAGAGAAAATCCAAAATGAAGAAGAACTAAAAGATAAAGAACAAGAAAAACAAGAAGAAAAAAACTTACCTATAGAAGTAGAAAAAGAAAAATGGTACATGAAAATATTTAACTTTATAAAAAAGATATTTAAAAGATAAAATTAAGGAGTACAAATGCAAAGAGAAGATGTAGATGAATATTTAAGAATGTATGAAAACGACGAATTTGACAATCTAGATAAAGTAAAAAAATTACTTGATAGGATTGGTATAGAATATAAAGAAACAGCAGATGGTTTAAATTTTGATAGCCAATTATTTAGAAAGCAATTTGTTGACTTCTTTAGAAATGATAAAGAATATGTAAGAAATATGGATAAAAAATTGCTTGGAGAATTAGTATCAGAATTACCAGAAATAGTAGATGAAGAGTATTTAAAAAGAATAGTAATTAATAGTCGAGAATATGGTCTAAAAACAGATAAAGTATTTGATTTTGTTATTAAAATAAATGATCCGGATTTTACAAAAGAAATTATAGAAAGAAGCAAAGAATATGGATTTGATAATAAATCAATTGTTGCCTTAATAGAAAGTGTAAATGATGTTAATTATACAAAAGAGATTATAGAAAATAATAGAAATTATGGTTTTGATAATTCTGTAATTTTAGATTTAGTAAAAAGTATCAATGATTTAAATTATACAAATGAACTTATAGAAAATAGAGAAAAATATAATTTTGATGAAGTTACAGTAATGTTTTTGATAGAGGGGACAAATGACTTAGAGTTTATAAAAGAAGTCATTAAAGATAGAGCTAAATATGGTATTAACGATGGAATGTTAGTTCATATAGTCAATAGTACACATAATAAGGATTTTTTAAAAGAACTTATACAAAATAAAGAAGAATACGGAATTAACGATGTTGATACATTGTGGGAATTAATTGGACTTACAAATGATACAGATTTTATAAAAGAAATTATAGATAATAATGAAAGATACGGATTTAATAGTAATGAAATAAAGGAATTTACAGTAAGAATAAATGATCCAAATTATACAAAAGAAATAATAGAAAGAAGAGAAGAATTTGGTTTTAACACTTCAGAGTTATTAGATTTAGTTAGGAGTATAGATGATACAGAATTTATAAAGAAAGTTATAAAAGATCGAGAACAATATGATTTAAGTGATGGGGCGGGAGCTTCATTAATTAATATGATACCAGAAGAAGAAATTATTGAAACTTTGAAAATGTCAGGTGGAAAAGTTCCTAATATCTATAGACAAAGATATGCAAATATAGAATTCATAAAAGAAAATTTAGATGAATTGTTAGGATTAGAAGCTCCAAATATAGATAAAAATTTATTGCTTGAAATGGCAGAAAAAAATGAGGATATTTTTAAAGTTGATTTTGATATTCTTGATTCTAAATATATAAATCTACTTGGAAAAGATAAAATAAATCAAATAGCATCATATCCTTACATAGTGGATAGAGTATTAAAGTTAAATGATGGAGAATTAAACTTATTTAGTAAAGCCTTAGATGGTTATATAGAAGAAACAAAAGGAGAAGAATGGACACCTCTTGCAAGTAGAATATTAAAAAATATAGAGGGTTATGGAGAATTAATTTCTAATTTAGAAGGAAAAGATAATGTTGATATAGGCAAGATTATACCAATATTAATACATCAAAATGATTTTGATATTAAGACATATGATGATGTTGAAAATTTCAAAGAGATAAAAAGAAAAAGATGTGAAGAGTTAATAAAAGGAGAAACAGTAGAAGAAAAACAAAAAGCTGTACTTTTGAAGATATTTGGACAAGGAACTAACGAAGCGCAAGAGTTAATTTCAAAGTTTGGACAAGATATAGATAAAATACAAGATGAAGATTTGAGGGCTTATATAAAAAGTCAACAAGAGATTTTAAATACTAAAAATCCTAAAGCATTAGAAGAAATATTTGAACAAGTAGAAGAATTAGAAACGAATAATCCTTTAGCTATGGAAAGAATGTTAAAAACAGAATATTGGAAATTATACAATAATGATTTATTTAAAGTAGAAGATGCAAGAAAACTACCAGATGGAGAAAATGTATATAGTGCAGGAACAGATTTTAAAATGATAATAACATCTGTTGGAGCATATCATAGAAGTCAACCAGATGATTATGCGAAAGACTGGAATAGGGCTTCACTTGGTTCTCAGCATTTCTGCGCATCATATATTAGAAATGATATGTTAGGTCATGCACCTATGCCACATATATGTTATGGTTTTGAAGAAATGAAAGAAGATGCTCTAATGTTATCAGGTCCAGGAGATATATATTCTTCAGGTGTATCTTTTGAATCCACAGCACAAAGAGGTGAAAAATATTTAGCACCAGATAGCCAAATTGGAAATACTACTAGATATAATGAAATGGACTTTAGAAGGGTTCAAGGAGGAGAAAAGAAGCAACCAGATTATATTGTAATATTTAGAAAAGATGGAAGAATTGATAACATGGATAAAGCCCAAAAAGCATCTAAAGATTTTGGAGGATTACCAATAATAGTTATTGATGAAGATGAGTGCTTAGCAGCAGAAAAACAAAAGGCAGAAGAGTTATTCCAAGAATATCAAAAAACAGGAGATTCAGAAGTAAAAGCTAAATTACAAGAAAAACTAAGAAATAATAGAGTAACAAATGATAGCTTTTGTAGAGATACTAATATGGATGCTGTTTTAGAGGATACAAAACAACAAGGAGAACCAGAAAAAATTGAAGAAGATAAACAAGAAGTTTCAATGGAGGATTTAGGAGAAATATATGAGGAAGTAAGTGGAAAAGAAAGGCAAGAAGAAGCGGTAAGAATAAAGGCTATTTTAACCCAAATAAGAGATATAAAAAGAGGTGAAGTTAGTGATGGCGAAAGATAAGGAAGAAGAGAAAATAAAAAGAGAATATGGAGATAAATCTAGACAAATATTAGATATATTAAAAGAAAAAGAAGTAGAAGCAGAGCAAGAAGATGATGAAAGATAAAAATAAAAAGGATTTAAAACTTAAATGTTCTAAATCCTTTTTTACATAATGTTTTTTGACTCCGACCTAAAAAACATCTTTACATTAATGTCTTTTATATGTATCTTTTGAAAGTAGAACTTTGCTTACTACTTTACCATCACGTTTTAAAATCTTATATGCTTCTGAATAAATGGCTGTTGCTGTTCTTCCAGTTTCATAAGAAGAAATTTCAACTTCATAATCATCATCTTGTTTCATACCAAATATTTGGAATTGTGCAATTCCTCCAGATACAGAGCATGTTATTTTTATTGGATAATTTCTATTGTTTTTAAATTGGAAATCTATAGATCCATAAACAACAGTTGCATCTCTACTTGCTGTAACATATGAAGGTACAAATTGGTGATTACTTCTTTGTGTTACTTCTAGATTTGCATATACAACAGCATTATACAATGTTGAAGTAATTTGACAAATACCACCACCAAGACCATCTACAACTTCTCCACTTACATAGATTGGAGCTTCTTTATATCCAGCAGCTATTGTTCTTTCTCCTACTACTTTGTTATAAGAGAATGTTTCTCCTGGCATTAAAACAGTTCCATTAATTTTATTAGCTGCAAGTTGTAAGTTTGTTGTTCTATCCCTATTGCTAGTAGCATACTTAGTAGAATAACTAGATAATAAATCAGGAAAAGCTTCTGTACCAATCATATTAGTAGTTACGTTAGGATATAATGTCTTTAAAGGAATTGTGTATTCTTCAGCAGTCTGGTCTCCTAAGACATTTTTAGCTTCATCTATTGAAATATTGAAATCTAATCCATTTTCAGAAGGATATACAGCAAATGGATCTTGAGTATAATATGCATCCTTAGGTTCTTTGTATATTTCTGAATGAATTTGTTCAATATTTATAGCTTGTGGTGATTGAGGTTTTACTACTATTTCTATTGGGTCATTTATTATAGAAAAATTTGAAATAGCAGATTTTATAGCCTCTATTGTAGCGTCTACATCAACAACATTTCCTTCTTTTCCATTAGTAATTATTAAATTATTATCTTCTATGTAATAACTACTTTCAACAACTTTATCAGGTAATTGGGTTGAAATTTCATTTAAATTTTGAGTTAGTTGTTCGGTATCTAAATTTAATGTTGGTTCTATATTAACTTTTCCAAACATTGTAGATAAAACATAAAAATTATTTTGGAAAAGATTTCCTTGTCTACCAATATTATAAGCATCATTTACAGCATTTTTAACATCAAAATTAACACCTATTTGTGAAAGCGATATAGTTGTTTGATAATCTCCATGTTTTAATGTAATTTCTTCAGGTAAGGTGTTTGCAATATAATTTTCTAATTGGTATTTAGCATCAGATTTACTCATATTTGAAACATCTATATCTTTTATATGTACACCTTCAACAATATTTTGATTTAATGCATTATATCCCGTAAAAATAATGAAAGCAATTACAAGTATTGTTATTATAATAAAAATCAAAATACCAAGAATAGATAAAGGACTTCTTTTTTCTTTTTCAACAGGTGCAAATTCTTGAATAGGTTCTTCACTAGAATTAGAAGTTTGATTAATATCTTTTTTTATAGGCGTAACTTCTTGAATAGCATCATCATTTTTTTCTTCAATTTTTAGATTTTCTTCCTTTTTTAAACTCTTTTCTAATTCTTTATTATTTTTTTCTATTTCCTTTTCAATTTGTTTTGTGCTCATTCTTTACTCCTTTTGCAAAATATCCATTTTATTATAGCATATTTTCTTGTCAAAAAAAATATATTTTTATAAAAAAATGTCAATATAAAAATTCAAAAATTGTTTATACTATAATTATAAAACTTTGATTAAAGTTTTATGAATCCAAAATAGAAATTTTCGAAAAAAGAAAGTTTACAAGGAGGATATTATGAGTAAATTAATTTCTAATAATCTAAGAGAAGAAATAGCAAAAGAACTAGGTGTATATGATAAAGTAGCACAAGATGGTGGTAGTTGGGCAAACGTATCATCAAGAGATTGTGGTAACATTGTAAAAAAAGCAATAGAAATAGCAAATAGAAGTGTAGAAAATAAATAGCAAAGAAAAGAGCTTGGGGGTATTACTCCAAGCTCTTATAATATTATTTATATTTCTCTTTATTGTTTGTTAGACCAGCAATGTAATCTAAAGAGGTATTATAAAATTTGGCTAAAACAATTGCAAGTTCAAAAGGTAAATCTCTTTTTCCAGTCTCATATAAACTATATTGTTGCTGTTTTATTTTTAAAACGTTAGCAATATTTTGTTGAGTAAAATCATTATCTTCTCTTAAATCTTTTAGCCTTTTCAAATACATAAGATTACCTCCATGAATATATTTTTGCAAGATGTATTGACATTACAATCATTTGGTTGTAAAATATTTTTACAAATTACAAAAGAGGTGGAAAAATGATTGAAAAAAATAGAGGGATAACACTCATAGCGTTAGTAATTACAATTATCGTATTATTAATATTAGCAGGAGTTTCAATCTCTATGCTAACAAATGAAAATGGAATAATTAACCAAGCACAAAGAGCAAAGCAACTAACAGAAATATCAAGCGAAGAAGAATATATAAATCTTTTAATTATAGAACATCAAACCAATAATAAGACTTATGGTAAAGAATTAGAAAAAGTAGTATTTAATACAGTAGAAGATACAACAAGTATATACGATTCAGAAACAGGAACCACATATGAGAATGGTTGGTATTATTTAAAACCAGAAGATGTAGATGATTATGAATTAAAAAATTCATATATTATAAATTACGACACGGGAGAATTTGTAAGATTTGATGAAGAAAAACATAGAATAGTAACAAATGAATTGTTGTGTATAAAAGATGGGTTAGTATATTCAGCAGATCCAAAGAATATGACAGGTTCAGATAGTTGGGGAGATGCAATACTTCATAATTTTAAAGATGGAGATGAAAATAGTGGTTGGACAGAAAATTCTTTAATGTTTGATGGAATAGATGATGGTATAGAAGTAAAAGATAATTCAGATTATAGTCAAGGAATAACTTTAGAAATGTATTTCAATTTAAAAGGAAAAGGAACATCAGATATAGCACAGATATTAATGATGAAAAGAACTGTTAATACAAATGGATTCTTTATGTTTCTAGGAGGAGAAAATTATCATAGTGGTACAGGTAGTGAAAACGAATATGGTAGAATTGTAATAGATATTGGAGGAGTAGGTGATGATAAAAACAACAACAGGTTTGTAACAGATACTATTGTTAAAGAAAATGTACCTACATATATAACATATACATATAATCCAAATGCAGAAGACGAAAAAGGAATATTATATATAAATGGAAAGAAAGCACAAACAACTAATTTAGGTTTAATAAAAAATTTAATAAATACACCTTCAAATACTCCAATACAAATAGGGTCAGATATATATGAAACATATAAAGATGAAGAACATGAAAACCGAAATTATAAATATCCATTTCATGGAGAAATATATGCATCAAGAGTTTATAATAGACCTTTAACAGAAAAAGAAGTGGAATATAATTATAATATGACAGTAAATAATAGTAATTAATTTGTAAGGTAGTAAAGAAATTTACTACTTTTATTTTTGTTTATTGTTTTAGTTGCAAAAAAAAGTAAAAAGACATATAATCTAACAAAGAAAAATTAAATTAAGGTGATTATATGAAAGATTTAAGCGTTAAAAATATATTAGATGTAACAAATGGAGAGTTAATAACAGGAAAAGAAGATTATGTTTGTAAGTCTTATTCTAAAGATACAAGAACAATAAAAGATGGAGATTGTTATATAGGTATAAAAGGTGAAACTTTTGATGGAAGTAAGTTTTGGAAACAGGCATTAGAGAATGGTGCTTCCACAGTTATTGTACAAAATGTGGATATTAGTTCTGAAGATAAAGAAAAATGGGCAGATAAAAATATAATAAAAGTAAAAGATACATTAGAGGCATTATACGGATTAGCAAGATATAAAAGAAGTTTATATGATATACCAGTAATTGCAATAACAGGAAGTGTAGGAAAAACTAGTACAAAAGATATCGTTGCAAATGTAGTTGCTAAAAAATATAAAACATTAAAAACAGAAGGAAATAACAATAATAATATAGGATTACCGTTTACAATACTTAGAATGCAAGATGAAGAAGCAGCAGTATTAGAGATGGGAATGAACCATTTTGGGGAAATAAGCTTACTTGCTTCAATTGCTAATCCTAATATTTGTATAATTACTAATATTGGAACATCACATATAGGAAATTTGGGCTCAAGAGAAAATATTTTGAAAGCAAAATTAGAAATATTAGAAGGAAGTAAAAAAAGAGCTGTAATTGTTAATAACGATAATGATTTATTACATAAATGGTATGAAGAAAATAAGGAAAATTATAATATAAAAACTTATTCAATAACTGAGAAAAGTGATGTAATGGCAAAAGATATAAGTTTAAAAGAAAATTCAAGTGATTTTACTTGTAATATAAATGGAAAAGAGGAAAGAATAACAGTTCCTGTAGGAGGAGAGCATTTTGTATTAAATAGTTTATGTGCGATTTCCGTAGGAGAAGTTTTAGGTATAGAGGCAGATAAAATAAAATCTGGTATAGAAGAATTTGAACTTACTAAAAAGAGAATGGATATAATAGAACTTCAAAATGGAGTAAAAATTATAAGTGATGCCTATAATGCAAGTTTAGAATCAATGAGAGCTTCTTTAAAAGTATTATCAGAATTTAAAGATAATAGAAAAATTGCTGTACTTGGAGATATGTTTGAATTAGGAGATTTTGCAAAAGATTTACATCAAAAAGTAGGAGAAGAAGTAGTAAAAAATAAAATAGATATATTAATTGCTGCTGGAGAAAACTCTAAATATATGGCAGAAGAAGCGAAAAAAGGAATGAAAGAAGGTAATGTATATTACCTAGAAAATAAAGAAGAAATAGAAAATTTGCTACAAAAAATAGCAACTAAAGGAGATGTCATTTTGTTTAAAGCATCAAATGGGATGCAATTTTATAAAATAGCAGATAGGATGGTGGAGTTATGGAAAAGAAAAAATTAGGAGTTGTATTTGGAGGAATGTCAACAGAAAATGAGGTTTCTGTTGTATCAGCAGAGTCTGTATTAAATAACTTAGATAGGGAAAAATACGAAGTATTTCCAATTTACATAGATAAACAAGGAATATGGTGGAAATACATAGAAAATGGACAAAAGAGAGAATTTGGAGCAGAAGTAGAGAATAAGGAAAAAATAGAAAATTTTGTAGAATATTTAAAAAGTTTAGATATAGTATTTCCTGTATTACATGGATTATATGGAGAAGATGGAACTATACAAGGATTATTTGAGTTATTAAAAATTCCATATGTTGGTTGTAAAGTTCTAGCATCTAGTGTGGGAATGGATAAAGTATACACGAAAATAGTATTTGAAAAAGCTGGTTTAAATCAGACACCTTATGAATATGTTAGAAAATACAAAGATAATTATATTTATGTAGATAAAAACTTCAATGAAAGTATTGTTTCTTTAAAAGAAGCGGCAGAGAAAATAGCTGGAAATTTGAAGTTCCCAATGTTTGTAAAACCATCTAACTCAGGTTCAAGTGTGGGTGTTAAAAAAGCAGATAACTTAGAAGAACTTGTACAAGACATTGAATATGCAGCATCTTTTGATAAAAAGGTATTAATAGAACAAGGCGTAAATGGAAAAGAGGTAGAATGTGCAGTTCTTGGAAATGAAGATGTAATTGCATCTTGCGTAGGTGAAATAAAATCAGCAGAAGAATTTTATAGTTATGATGCTAAGTACAAGAATGAAGAATCAAAAACAGAGATACCTGCAGATATTTCAGAAGAAATATCAAATGAAATTAGAAGAGAGGCAATAAAGGCTTTTAAATCAATAGATGGAAAAGGTCTGTCTAGAGTAGATTTCTTTATAGAAGATGGTACAAATAAAGTTTATATAAATGAAATAAATACATTGCCAGGATTTACTAGTATTAGTATGTACCCTAAAATGTTTGAAGCAAGTGGAATACAATACAAAGAACTATTAACTAAATTGATAGATTTAGCACAAGAATAATGAGGAAGGAAACTTCCTTTTTTCTTTATATTGTGATAACATTATAATGGTTTTTAAGTATATATTTTTAGGAGGTATTATTATGAACGAGGTTATTAAAAATATTGAAGAAAGAAGAAGTATTAGAAAATATAAAGAAGATATGATACCAAAAGAAATAATAGAAGAAATAGTAGAGGCAGGAACGTATGCACCTAGTGGAATGGGAAGACAATCTAGCATTATTATTGCTATAACTAACAAAGAAGTAAGAAATAAATTATCAAAGTTAAATGCTAAATTGAGAAATGAAGGAGATGTGGATCCTTTTTATGGAGCTCCAGTTATAATTGTTGTTTTAGCTAAGAAAGACATCGCAACACGTGTGTATGATGGGAGCGTAGTTATGGAAAATATGATGCTTGCTGCAAATTCTTTAGGTATAGGAAGTTGTTGGATTCATGGAGCAAAAGAAGAATTTGAAACAGAAGAAGGAAAAGAAATTTTAAAATCTTTAGGGATAGAAGAAGAATACGAAGGAATTGCTAATTGTATATTAGGATATAAAGATGAAGAGGGAAAATTAGAACCTAGAAAAGATAATTATATTTATTACATTAATTAATGGAGATGATTACTTTGGAGGAAAACCAAAGGATAAAAAGGGTATTAGAAGCTTTATCAAAATCAAATTTTAGAAGTAAATTCTGTTTGAAAGAAAATGATAAAGAATATGTAAGAAAAAAAGGCTTAAGTATTATAGAAAATCATGCAAAAGACTTTGTAGAAAAAAGATTAGCACCTAAATTGATTGAAAATGACGGAAAACAGACGCCAATGAGGGGACATCCTGTTTTTATTGCTCAGCATGCAACTGCAACTTGTTGTAGAGGATGTTTATATAAATGGCATAAAATACCTAAAAATGTGGAGTTAACAAATGAGCAAAAAGAGTATATAGTAGATGTAATTATGACATGGATAAAAAGACAAATGGAAAATCAAAAAAATATGTAGATTTTTAGATGATTCTATGATAAAATAAGCATACCAAATTATTGGGAGGATGTTAAAAATGGTTTTTAAGAATTATTACAAAATATTAGATTTAGAAACAAGCCATGTTTCCATTGATGAAATAAAAGTTGCGTATAGACAAGCTGCTAAAAAATATCATCCTGATTTAAATGTTGGGGATAGTTTAGCAGAAGAAAAAATTAAAGATATAAATGAAGCATATAAAGTGTTATCTGTACCAGCATCAAAAAGAAAATATGATAGAGTATGGAATTCAAAATTTGGAAAAGGTAAAAAAGCTTTTTCAGACAAATCACAAAAAGGAGCTATATTTAGTATATTCTTAGGAAATGTAGAGAATACACCAAAAGAAGAAAAAACTAAGAAAAATCCAATAAAAGGAGAAAATATAGAAACAGAAATTAATGTAAGTATTTATGATGCTTTTTATGGATTAGATAAACAAATAGCACTAAAAACAATTGATGGAAAAGCCAAAACATATACTGTAAAGATTCCAAAAGGTATTCGTAATGGAGAAAAGATAAGGTTAATAGGACAAGGAAAGCCAGGAGAAAATGGTGGAAAGAATGGAGATTTATTGATAAAGATAAATATCCAAAATGACCAAAAGTTTAAACTAGAAGGATATGATTTATATACAGATTTGTTACTAACTCCTTGGGAAGCTGCTTTAGGAACTAGGACTACAGTAAAGACAATTGATGATGAAACAAATATATATGTTCCAGAAGGCATACAAAGTGGAGAAAAAATACGTATTCCAAATAAAGGATATTATGCAAATAAAGAAACTAGAGGAGACTTAGTTGCTGAAGTCAAAGTAGTAGTACCAAAACATCTAACAGATAAGGAAAAAAATATTTATAAAGAATTAAGTAAAATATCAAAATTTAATCCTAGAGCTTAAACGTACAACTTTACATAAATTTTATATTGACAAAAGCTTGATTTTTAGCTATAATTAATATAGTGTTTAACAAAAGATAAGCTATGGATTAAATCATAGGAGTGAGGTGTAAAAAATGGACGCTATACAAGGAAAGCATTTTAGTATAACAGATCCAGAAGGTATTAAAACTGTAATTTATCAAGTAAATAAAACTAAAAAAGAGTACTGGGACGAATATCCAAAATATACAGTAGAAAGACTTGATTTTACAGAAGAAATAGTAGGTAAATATAATAAGAAAACTTTTTATGTGGAAGATCCACAAAAGGATGGAAATCAATTAATTATTTTATCATTTGGAGAGGATAAAGTAATTATTAATAATGGCATATTACTGGGTGATGAGGTTAAAATAACAAAAAAGCCAACTCCATTCAAATTTGACACAATTTATTCAGAAAAGCCAATGGAGTACAAAGAGTTTCAATATACACCAAACTTAAAAAGACCAATATCAATTATAGACCCAGAAACAACAGAAGAGGTAAAGCCTGTGCTTTACTTTGATGAAAAAACAAATGAAGTAAAAGGAAAATGTAAATTGAAACCATTTAAATCTTATTTTGCATTTGAAATAAGAGAATAATAGGGAGGAAAAGCAATGTCAGTTAAAAAAATGACGGAAAACAGAGAATATATCGAAGGACCAGCCGGAAAAAATGATAGTTTTACAATTGCTGGTGTAGAAATGCAACAAATCTTTAAAGGTAAAGATGAGAAAGCAACAAAGAAAAATACTAGGATGACTACACCAAATTCTGTAAGAAGAGAAGTATTAAGTACAGAATTAGAGCAAGGAATGACAATTAGAGCAGAAGATGGTGGAAAACCACAAACAAGAGGCGGAGAAACTAGATAAAACAAAAGAGTAGGTGTGGAAAATGAATTATAAACTAGAGGGAGCTATTAGAAGAAATAGAAAAAACTTTATAATATATGCAATACTATGGGTAGTTATAGCTATAGTATTTGTTTCGCCATTTAGTTATAGTGCACATGTTGCAGGGCTAGATGGTGAATTTAATTTAGAAATTTTTATAGAAACATTTGGAACATCTATTACTAATCCATTTGGAACTTTATGTAATTTATTTACAAGTGGAGCAGTAGGTAATTTTATATCAACATTATTGGTTGTAACTATTTTTTATACAGTATTTTTCTTTATAGGTTTTGTAAGGTCAGCTCCTAAGAATGAATATTCTGATATAGAGCATGGTTCTAGTGACTGGAGTCAAAGAGGAGAACAATATCAAATTTTAAGTAAAAATAAAGGAATAATATTAGCGGAAGATAATTATTTGCCTCTTGATAAAAGAGGTAATATAAATGTTTTGGTAGTTGGACGGTTCTGGTTCTGGTAAATCAGCATCTTATTCAATACCAAATGCATATCAATGCTTAGGATCATATGTATTCACAGACCCTAAAGGAGAATTATATGATAGAACAGCAGGATATTTAAAATCACAAGGGTATGATATTAAGGTATTAAACTTAGTAAGACCACAATATAGTGATGGTTATAATCCACTTATGCATATTTCATCAGAACTAGATGTAGACGTAATAGCAAACACTGTTATAAAAGGACAACAATCAGAAGGTGGAAATGCAGATCCATTCTGGGATGACTCAGCAGAAATGTTATTAAAAGCTTTAATATATTATTTAATTGCAACAAGACCAGAGGAAGAACAAAACCTAGCAAGCTGTGCGGAATTAGTAAGAGCAGCAAATAACAAAGGTGGAAATAACTTACTTTCAGAACTTATGGGACAACTTCCATATGACCACCCAGCTAGAATGTATTATAAATCTATAGAAATAGCACCAGAGAAAACATATAGTTCAATATTAAGTACATTGCAATCAAAATTAGGAAAATTTGATTCAAAAGAAATAGCAGAATTAACATCAACAGATACAATAGATTTTGAAGAAATAGGTTCCAAAAAAACAGCTGTATATGTAATATCTTCAGATACACATACAGCATATGACTTCTTACTTACTATATTCTTCTCTCAAATGATACAACAATTATACGACTTTGCAGACCAAAATGGTGGTAGATTAAAAGAGCAAACATTCTTCATATTAGATGAGTTCGCAAACATAGGGAAAATACCAGACTTTGATAAAAAGATTTCAACATCAAGAAGTAGAGGAATCTCATTTAGTGTAATTTTACAGAATGTTGATCAATTAGAAGCAGTTTATGAAAAATCTTATGAAACAATTATGGGTAACTGTGATACACACGTATTCTTAGGAAGTAACTCTTTTAAAACAGTTGAGTATTTCTCTAAAGCATTAGGAGAAAAGACAATTGAAAGAGATAGTGTATCAATCAATAGGGATAGACAAAACTGGAGAACAGGAAAATCAGTTTCAGACCAAGTTATGGCAAGAGCTTTAATGACACCAGATGAACTTCGTAGACTTGATAATGATTTATGTATTATATTTGAAAAAGGTATTAAACCTGTAAAAGCACAAAAATATTATTACTTTAAACATCCAATGGCTAAAGAGTTAGCAAAAGTAGAAATTAGTCATAATGACATTGGTGAAATAGATAGAGGTACTTGGAGAAAATATAATCCATACAATCCTTATGTAGAAGAAAAAGATGAAGATAAACAAAAACAAGATTTAAAGGTAGAATCTTTAGATGATTTATTTGAAGATGAGCCAGAGGTTAAAAAAGTAGAACCAAAGGTAGAGCCAAAAATAGAAGAAATAAAAGAAGTAAAAGAAGAACCTAAAAAACAAGATGTTGGTGTACTAGATTTAGAAGAGTTTAATGATGCACCAATATTACCTCAAGAAGAAGAGGAAGATGATACATATGATTTACAAAAAGAGTTGGAAGCCAAATTTGATGAACTATTTGGGCCAATAGATGATTAATAAAAATAAAGCCTATATTTATAGGTTTTATTTTTTTTGCGAAAAAACATTCGCTAAATCTCTTGTAAAAAAATATTTTTTATAGTAGAATGTAAAAAGAAAAAATGAGGTGAAAAAATGAAATTTGTACATATAGCAGATATGCACTTTGATAGCGCATTTTTTAATTTATCAGATAAAGATATAATGGGAGATTTAAGAAGACTAGAACAAAGAAAAGTATTCAAGAAAATGATAAACTATATAAAAGAGAACAATATAGAATACTTATTTATATCAGGAGATTTATATGAGCATAAATATATAAAGCAATCAACCATTGAATATATAAATAATTTGTTTAAGGAAATTCCTAAAACTAGAGTGTTTATAGCAGCGGGAAACCATGATCCGAAAGTAAAGAACTCATATTATAATAAATTCAATTGGAATGAAAATGTAAAAATATTTAAATCTATTATAGAAAAAGTAGAAACTGAGGATGCAAATATTTATGGATATAGTTTTGATGATTTTTATTGTAATAATTGTGGTATTGAAGATATTTTGGTAGAACAAAATGGAAAACCAAATATTTTAGTAATACATGGAAATTTAGATGGAGCAAAAAAGGATGATAAACCTTATAATCCTATTTCTAAAGCAGTACTAGAAGAAAAGGGGTTTGACTATGTAGCATTAGGACATATTCATAAACCAGAATATAATTCTTCTAAAAATCAAAAAATAGTGTATCCAGGTTCTACTATATCTCTTGGATTTGATGAACTTGGACAACATGGTATGATAGTTGGAGAATTTGATAATGAATTAAAATTAGAATTTGTACCTTTAGATGATGAAGAATTCACAGTTAGAGAATTAAATGTGGATAACATATACTCAAAAGAAGAATTAGTTGAATATATAAATGGATTAAACATAGAACCTAATAATTATGTAGAAATTGTATTAACAGGGGGAAGAAATTTTGAAATAAATATATATGATATTCTAAAACTTATTCAAAATGATAGAATTATTAAAATAAAAGATGAGACAAAGATAGCTATAGATTTAGAAAAGATTTCAAACGAGAGTACATTAAGAGGTTTATTTGTTAAAGATATGATGAATAAATTAGAGAATGAAGATGATTTGGAAAAAAAGGATATATTAGAGAAAGCAATTGAAATAGGCTTAGATGCATTAGAATAGAGGTGATATTTTGAAAATTAATAAAATAAAGATAAACTCTTATGGAAAATTAAAAGATAAAGAAATAGATTTAAAAGATGGAATTAATATAATTTATGGAAGAAATGAAGCGGGAAAATCTACGCTTTTAAGATTTATAGTAAATAGTTTTTACGGAATTTCTAAAAATAAAAAGGGTAAAGAATATTCAGATTATGAAAGATATTTGCCTTGGAATAGTGAAAACTTTTCAGGAAATATAGAATATGAATTAAATGATAAAAGTGAATATGAAGTTCATAGAGATTTTAAAAAGAAAAATCCAAACATTTATAATGATAGAAAAGAAGAAATATCAAAAGAGTTTAATATTGATAAAGCAAAAGGAAATGAATTCTTTTATGAGCAAACAAAAGTAGATGAAGATTTATTTTTATCAACAATAGTAGTTGGGCAACAAGAAGTAAAATTAGGTAGACAAGAACAGAGTATGTTAGTACAAAAAATTGCCAATTTAGTTGGGACAGGAGAAGATAATGTTTCGTTTAAAAGAGCTATAGATAGGATAAATAAAAGACAGTTAGACGAAGTAGGAACATCAAAATCCAGAGAAAAGCCAATAAATATAACATCAAGAAAAATAGAAAAATTGGAATTAGAAAAGAATGGATTAACAAAATATGAGAACTTCAAATATGATATTGAAGAACGTAAAAATAACTTAAATGAAGAAATATCAAAGTTGGAAAGTAAAAATAATTTCTTAAAAGAAATTAAGCTAATATTTGAGAAAGAAAAAATAGAAAACGAAAAAATTAAAGTACAAGAGAATATAAAAAATGAAAACGATGAAAAAATAAATTCTATAAAATTAAAGATAGATGAAATAAAAAATAACAATAAAGAGATTTTAGAAAATGATTTAGATAATTCAAGAAGTAGTAAAAAGATAGACAGAGAAAAAAGTAAATTAAATAAAAAAATGATATTCATGTTTGTTTTAGTAATATTATTTAACATTTTACAATTTATATTTATAGATAATAGAGTATTTAATTATACCATTCTTGTTACTATTCCTATGTTAGCAGTTTATTGTATATATCAAAAGTATAAATTAAATAAAAGAATTAGGAAAGATGAAGAAGAAAAACAAAGTAAATTGGATTTATTTAATAATGTAAATTCAGAAATAAATAGTTTAAATCAAGAAATGAGAATATTGGAAAATAATAATTTGGATATAGAAAATAAACTAAATAATCTAAAAGGTAATTTGAATTTAAAAATAAATCTTGAAAAAGAAAAATTAAGAAACAAGTACTCAGGAAAATTAGAAAGCTATCAAATAAATAATTTTAATAGTTTGGAAGATATAAATGTAGAAATAGAAAACATGCAGAAAATGATAAATGACAAAAATATTGAACTTCATAAGTTAGAATTAGATCAAAATAATATAGAGCCTATGTTAGACAATTTGTCAAAAATAGAAGAAGAATTAGTTGACAATAAAAACAAAATGTTAACATTAAGCAAGATGAATGAGAGTTTTGATTTAGCAAAAGAAGTTTTAACAAAAGCATATGAAGATATGAAAAATACAGTTACTCCTAGATTTACAGAAGAATTATCTAAAAATGTTTCTAGTATAACAAACGGTAAATACAACAATATAAGATTTAATGATGAGGAAGGTTTAATTGTAGAACTTTCAAGTGGTGAATATGTACCAGCATCCAAATTAAGTGTAGGAACGATTGACCAATTATATTTATCATTGAGATTATCTATGATAGAAGACCTATCAGAGGAGAGTATGCCAATAATATTAGATGAAGCTTTTGCATATTTTGATGAAGAAAGATTAGAAAATATTTTAAAATATATGAATGATAAATTTAAAAGACATCAAATTATATTATTGACATGTACAAATAGAGAAAAAAGAATATTAGAAAAAGATGGTATTGAGTTTAGTTTTTATAATTTGTAAAATAAAAAAGTTACATTCAAAGTTATTTTGAGTGTAATTTTTTTATGTTTTAATAAAGCTTGGCTAATTATATCTTGTAAAAAAGCTTAAAGTGTAGTATAATAGTTCTTGTTAAAAAATAATAAAGGAGAAATTTATATGTTTGAGAAATTAGAGGCAATTGAGAAAAGGTATGAAGAGTTAACAAGAGAAATAGCAGATCCAGAATTAATTTCAAACCAGGCAGAATGGCAAAAAGCAATGAAGGAACATGCAAGTCTAGAAGAATTGGTACAAAAATTTCGTGAATATAAAAAAGTAAAAAAGGAAATGGAAGAGGCAGAAGAATTAATGTCTGATCCAGAAATGAAAGAACTTGCAGAAACTGAATATTATGATAAAAAAGAACAGTTACCAAAATTAGAAGAAGAATTAAAATTTTTATTAATACCAAAAGATCCTGATGATGATAAGAACATTATATGTGAAATTAGAGCAGGAGCTGGTGGAGAAGAAGCAGCTTTATTTGCAGGAACATTGTTTAGAATGTATTCAATGTATGCAGAAAAAAAACATTGGAAAGTAGAAGTTTTAAATGAAAACGAAACAGGGCTTGGTGGATATAAAGAAATATCATTCATGGTTACTGGAAAAGGTGTATATAGTAGATTAAAATTTGAAAGTGGAGTACACAGGGTACAAAGAGTACCAGATACAGAAAGTAGTGGAAGAATACATACATCAACAGTAACAGTTGCCGTATTACCAGTTGTAGAAGATGTAGAGATAGAAATAAATCCATCTGATATAAAAATGGAAGTATTTAGATCTTCAGGAGCAGGTGGACAACATATTAATAAAACATCATCAGCCGTAAGATTAATACATATTCCTACAGGAATTACAGTAGAATGTCAAACAGAAAGATCACAATTCCAAAATAGAGATAATGCTATGAAAATGCTTAGAACAAAACTTTATGAAATAGAAAAAGCAAAACAAGATAGTAAAGTAGCAAATGCAAGAAAATCACAAGTAGGTTCAGGAGATAGAAGTGAGAAAATAAGAACATATAACTATCCTCAAGGAAGAATTACAGACCACAGAATAGGTATGAGTATTTATCAAATGGAAAATTTCCTAAATGGTGATTTAGACGAGATGATTGATAATTTAATAGCTGCAGATAGAGCAGAAAAATTAAAAGGAGACGAAGAATAATATGAAATTATTAGTAGTATCTGATATTCATGGCTCTTGGTATTATGCTAAAAAAATATTAGAAATAATAGGAAGAGAAAAGCCTGAAAAGATAGCTTTGTTAGGAGATTTATATTATCATGGACCAAGAAATGATTTAACACAGGAATATAATCCAATGGAAGTTTCTAAAATATTAAATTCTCTAAAAGATAAATTATTAGTTGTAAAAGGTAATTGTGATGCAGAAGTAGACGAAATGATTTCGGAATTTCCTTTTAAAGAAAATATTGAAATAAACGTAAATAGATATGATTTATTTTTAACACACGGACATAAATATAATATAGATAATTTACCACCATTAGGAGTAAAAATAGATATCATGATGTATGGTCATTTCCATATAGGATTTATTAAAGAAAAAGATGGAATTGTTTTTGCAAATCCTGGTTCTATTTCTTTACCAAAAGAGAATAGTAAGCACAGTTATTTAATATTAGACAATAATAAATTAACATTAAAAGATGTAGATGGAAATATAATCCAAGAAAAAGTTTTAGATGATAAAATGTAATAAAAAGACTTCTTGAAAATAGATATTTTTGAGAAGTCTTTTATTAGAAATTTATAAATATTATAGAAAAGAATGATAGTTTGTTATCATATAATTATAGATATCATAAATGTTTGAAGCAAGATATTCAACATCGTCAATATTAATAGATGAAATGTCCTCACTAACCCAATTGTATTCAGCATTTATAGATATCATTTTATTAGCTAATTTCTCATCGTATTTTAAATAAATACGACAAAAAGTGATAACATCAGATTTATCAGTACTGATTTCTAAGACTTTATTTACAAATAAAACATTAATATACTCTAATATAACTGCTAATTTAAAATAAGCGTCTTTATATCTTCTTAAGTCTAATAATTTATCAATAAGTTTCAACTTTTCTGTTAAACTATCGTTTTTTAATAATTTGTTTAAATCATCAAAAATCTCTAAATTCATAAAATCACCTTTACAGATATTATTAATTATAAACAGGAAAAAGTAAAGAATAATATTAAACTTTTTACAATAAATTTAAATATATAAAATTGTAAGGAGTTTTTTATTTATGGAAATATTAAAAACTACACTTTTAGGATTATTTTTTGGAACATTTGGAACTACACTTGGAGGTATCTTAGGAGTTGTTATAAAAAAACAATCAAATAAATTTTTAAGTTTTATTTTAGCATTAGCATCAGGCTTAATGATGGCAGTAATATGTTTTGATTTGATACCAGAAGCTTTAGAAATAAGTAATATATTAGAAGTTGTAATTGGAGTAATTTTAGGAATAATTGCTATGATTTTTTGTGACTTATTAGTAGATAAAAAGTTTAGTGGAAAAGTCCAAGTACATAATAAACAAAGTAAATTATTAAAAACTGGAATGATAGTATCAATTGGATTAGCAATACATAATTTCCCTGAAGGGCTAGCAATTGGTTCAGGATTTGAATCTTCATTAAAACTAGGATTAAGCCTAGCAATTGCAATATGTCTTCACGATGTGCCAGAAGGAATTAGTATGTCAATTCCTATGAAAAATGGGGGAATGAATCCTTTTAAGGTTATTTTCTATGTAATTTTATCAGGAGTAACAACAGGAATAGGAGCATTTTTTGGAGCAATAGTAGGTTCTATTTCAGAACAAGTAATTTCAATTTGTTTAAGTTTTGCTGCAGGTGCTATGCTTTATATAGTATCAGGAGAACTAATTCCAGAATCAAATAGTTTATATCACGGAAGAATGACAGCTGTTGGAAATATGATAGGTTTTATAATAGGTATTTTCGCTACTAAATTGTAAAAATATAATTTACGAATTTGTTGATATATAATAAAGTATCCCTTATAATAATGATGTGAAAGTAGAAAATAGGAGGTACGAATTACATGAATATAATGTTTATATGTACAGGGAATATATGTAGAAGCGCAATGGCACATCACTTACTAGAAAAGAGATTAAAAGATTTAAAAATAGAAAACGTAAAAGTGTACTCATGTGGAGTGCATGCATATAATGGGGAAGAATCTACATGGGAAGCAAAATATATAATGAAAAATTATTATGATGT
>CALXXB010000022.1 GCA_944392525.1 uncultured Clostridia bacterium
TTTTCTTTCAACTTCATTACCATCTAAGTCAACACCTTTGATATGTGGTATATCTAATGGTGATGGCATATAATCAATAATTGCATTTAATAATTCTTGAACACCTTTGTTTTTATAAGAAGATCCACATGTTACTGGAACTACAGTGTTTGCTATTGTTCCCTTACGAAGACCTTTTTTGATTTCTTCCTCTGTTAAATCTCCTTCTTCTAGATATTTCATCATTAATTCTTCATCTTGGTCTGCTGCTGCTTCAATCATTTTTTCTCTATATTCTTTAGCTAGATCCACCATATCTTCTGGTATATCGCATTCTTCAATTTCTTTTCCTAAATCATCTTTATGAATATATGCTTTCATTTTGATTAGGTCTACTATACCTTTAAATTGATCTTCTGCTCCAATTGGTAATTGTACTGGAACAGCATTTGCTTTTAATCTATTTTTTAATTGGTCAACACATAGCATAAAGTTTGCTCCTGTGATGTCCATTTTGTTTACATATACCATTCTTGGTACTTGATATTTATCAGCTTGTCTCCAAACTGTTTCTGTTTGTGGTTGAACTCCACCTTTGGCAGCTAAAACTGTAACAGCACCGTCAAGAACTCTTAGAGATCTTTGAACTTCTACTGTAAAGTCAACGTGTCCTGGTGTATCAATAATGTTAATTCTATTATTTTTCCAGAAACATGTTGTAGCAGCAGATGTAATTGTTATACCTCTTTCTTGTTCTTGTTCCATCCAGTCCATTGTTGCTTCACCTTCATGAACCTCACCTATTTTATGTGTTTTACCTGTATAGAATAAGATTCTTTCAGTTGTTGTTGTTTTTCCAGCATCAATGTGTGCCATTATTCCTATATTTCTTGTTCTTTCTAGTGGGTATTCTCTTCCTGCCATTTTATATTTCCCCCTCTCTTCTACCATTTATAATGTGCAAATGCTTTATTAGCTTCTGCCATTCTATGTGTATCTTCTTTCTTCTTGAATGCTCCACCGTTTCCAGCTACTGCATCCATTATTTCTCCGGCTAACTTTGCAGCCATTGTTTTTTCATGTCTATTTCTAGCATATGTTACTAACCATCTTAATCCTAAAGTTTGTCTTCTTTCTGGTCTAATCTCTAATGGAACTTGGTATGTAGCTCCACCTACTCTTCTTGCTTTTACTTCTAAGACTGGCATAACATTTTCTAAAGCTGCTTCAAAAACTTCTAAAGGATCTTTTCCTTCTTTTTCTTTAATAATGTCAAATGCATCATATACTATTTTTTGAGCAACTGATTTTTTACCATCTAGCATTATGTTGTTTACTAATTTTGTAACAACTTTGCTATTATATATTGGATCTGGTAATACTTCTCTTTTTGCTATATATCCTTTTCTTGGCACTATTCTTCCCTCCTTAATTTTTATATTAAATATTAATGCTTTAAAGAAAGCATTTAGGTACTCTGAAAAGTCTAAACTTTTCCGTATAGTGCTATATAATCTATTCTAAATTTAAGTACCTTAAGTTTAGTAAGAATTATAAGCACTAATTCATTTGCTAAACCTAAAGTCTATTTTTTAGGTTTTTTAGCACCGTATTTTGAACGTGCTTGCATTCTGTCTTTAACACCTGCTGTATCTAATGTTCCTCTGATGATGTGGTATCTAACACCTGGAAGATCTTTTACCCTACCACCTCTAATTAATACAACACTGTGTTCTTGTAAGTTATGTCCTATACCTGGGATATAAGAAATAACTTCATAACCATTAGAAAGTCTAACTCTGGCAACTTTTCTTAATGCTGAGTTTGGCTTTTTAGGTGTAACTGTTTTAACAACTGTACAAACTCCTCTTTTTTGTGGTGATCTGTTATTTGTTAATCTCTTATTTTTAGAGTTGTAACCATAACGTAATGCTGGAGCTTTTGCTTTAGTTGTTTTTGTTTTTCTTCCTTTTCTTACTAATTGATTAATTGTTGGCACTTAAATTTCACCTCCTATTTTTTATTTTACAAATTTATTACTTCGTTACGGAAATGCATATTACATGCAATTTACTATAACGAATTATATTGTATCATGTACTAGCTTATAAGTCAAGAAAAACTTGGAATTTCTTCCAAGTTTTTCTAAATAAAATATTATATTTTAAGTTTTATCTTTGACTATCTTCGTCAACTTCTTTATAAACATCTGTTAAAACTTTTCCAGGTGCTTTGTCTGCATCTTTTTCCATTTGCTCTAAAGTTTTATCGTCAGCACTCATTACATGTGATACTAATGATTGTACAAATTTTTCTCTCTTTCCTTCTACAGTTTTTGTTGCATTAGCATCAGCTTGAGCTTTTGCTTGAATATTATCATTGATTTTTCTTATTGCCATATCTCTTACATCTTTCATTTTATCTGCTACCCATTGATCTTGTGTTCTCTTGCTAAATGATTTCAAAAATGCTATTGGATGTGGTCCTTTCTTTCCTTCAGTTAAAGCTTTGTATACCGCTTGTCTCATTTGTTTTGGATCTACTGGTAAATTTAGTTGGCTCATCTTATCTTGACATTCTGGGTCATTATCTATCATTTCTTGAATTTGTTCTTCAGTAATATCAGGTATTGTATTCATAACTGTTGTTGTTCCAGCTGAAGTTCCATTTGAACCTCTTGATAGATTTTGTCCTCTTGTTATTGTATCAATATTTTCTTGGATTTTGTCATTTGCTATACCCATATTCATATTTTCTGCTTCTAACTCTGCTTTAGCTTGATCAAAAGCTCTTAAATATTCTTCATCAGTTTTAGCAGCATCCAATTTTCCTTTTATAAAAGATTCAAATCCTGCTTTATAACCATATGTACTTTCTGCTCCTGTTAATTTGCTATTAATAGAACCTTTTGCTGTACCTATTTCTGATTTTGAAACAGCCTTTGCTTTTTTTATATCTGCTTCTAAAGTAGCCTCGTCCAATTTTAGTCCTTGATATTTTCCCTTTATAGCACTTATTTTACTATTAAAATCTGCCTCTTGTTTATCAACATCACTTTGATATTGAGCTATAAAATCTTTGTCGTTGTCTGGAATCTTTTTCTCTGCTTCAAGATCTGCTTTAGCTTCTTGAAGTTCTTTATGTTTTTTCTCTATTTCACTTAGTTCTTTCATTAATGCTAAATTATTATTGATTGTATCTAGTTCTTCTGATACTTTACCTTTAAAATCATCAACTTCTTGCCATCTAGATTCGTTAGCATCTATTTTGTTCTCATTTGCTTGACGTTTACGATTTTGTCTTTTTGTTAACTCATTTGGGTCGAATTTTTCTTTATATTTATCTATTACAGCTTTTTTTCTAGTAAGTTCATCGTATTTACCTTTTACTCTTGCTGCCACATCTTTTTTAGCAGCTACTTTAGCTAAGATGTCTCTACGATTTGCTTTATCTGCTCTTGCTTTTTCATTATCTTTAGTTGGATCATATGCTATTCTTGAACTTGCATTTCCTAATATTGCTACTGTAGCTTGTAAACTTCTATCGTCAAATCCTTCATCTCTAGTAATTTTATCTACATGACTTAATGATTTATCAGCCATTTTTTTTATGTCTTCTGGTTTCATATCTTTTGTTAAATCAATTTTATCAAGTTCTTGTTTCAAGTTTTTTAATTCGTCAATTATTTGTTGCATTGTCATTTTTATTCCCCCTTAAACTAATTGTTTTCTTCTAATATATCTAATGTTTCTAATTTTGATGTTATTGAATCAACAAGCTCTATATATTGTTCCATTTCCTCTTTTGTTGCATTTTCAATTACATCATTAGTTAGCTCTTCATTTACCTCTTTTAATCTTTTAACGATTTGTTCTTTTTTCTCCTGTAATTCACTCATATATCTATTCTCCCTTCTTTTAAGAATATATTATAATATCTTCATTTGTTCTGCTTTTATCATACTCTTACAGTATATCACATTATGTCTACCTTGTCAATTTATATTCTTATAATTTTACTTATAACTTTATTTTAGCAATTTACCTACAAAAAATCAACAATGTCACACTTTTTTAATGTATATGTAATACATTTGTAATGTAACTAGCAAAAATATTCTAGGCTTCTTTTTGCTAATTTTCTATATCTTTCTTTTTTATCTCTTATCTTCTCTCCTTCAAGTTCTGGTAAAATACCAAAATTTGCGTTCATAGGTTGGAATTTAGAATTAGGGGTTGATATATATTTTGCTAATGCTCCTATTACTGTAGTTTCTGGAAATACTATTTTTCTTTTACTACTCTTTAAAACTTCTACTGCATTTAAAGCTGCAACTAATCCAGAAGAGATTGATTCAACATAGCCTTCAACACCTGTAATCTGCCCTGCAAAATATATATTAGGATTAGCTTTCAAGCAATATGTTTCATCTAATAACTTACTAGAATTAATATATGTATTTCTATGCATAACTCCATACTTTACAAATTCAGCATTTTGAAGTCCTGGTATCAAGCTAAATACTCTTTTTTGTTCTCCATATTTTAAATTAGTTTGAAATCCTACCATGTTATATATACTTGCTTGTTTGTCATCTTGTCTTAACTGAACAACTGCATAAGGTCTTCTTACTGTTCTTGGGTCATCAAATCCAACAGGTTTTAAAGGACCAAACCTCAAAGTATCAATTCCTCTTTTAGCCATAATTTCTATAGGCATACACCCTTCAAAAATTTCTCTTTTTTCGAAATCATGTAATGTAACAACTTCTGCATTTACAAGTTCATTCCAAAAGTTTTCATATTCTTCTTTATTCATAGGAAGATTTATATAACTTTGTTCTTTTCCTTCTTGCTCTTTTAGTCTCTTTCTCCACTCTTCTTCTGTCTCATCTTTCTTCTTTTCCTCACTATATCTATCTCCATAAAAAGCTATATTAAAATCAATACTATCTTTACTTATAATTGGCGCTGCTGCATCATAAAAATACAATTTATCTTCACCAGTCATGTTAGCAATTTGTTTTGCTAGACTATCTGATGTAAGAGGTCCAGTTGCTATAATTACAATTCCTTCCTCTGCCATTTTTGAAACATCTGTTACCTCTTCATGAACAATTTCTATTAATGGATTATTTTCAATTGCTTCAGTTACTTTTTTAGAAAATACCTCTCTATCAACAGCTAAAGCTTGTCCTGCTGCAACACTTGTTTCATCTGCTGTTTTTATTAGTAAAGAATCTAATCTTCTTAATTCTTCTTTTAATAATCCACAAGCATTTGTCAATAAATTAGATTTAAAAGAATTACTACAAACTATTTCTGCTAAATCTTTATTAGAATGTGCTGGCGAGAACTTTATGGGTTTCATTTCATATAACTTTACTTTAATATTTCTTTTAGCAATTTGGTATGCTGCCTCACAACCCGCTAATCCACCACCAATTACTGTAATATAATCTTTCATTTATCTTACTCCTTTGCAATTGGGGACGTTTCCTTTTGTCAGTTTTTCGACAGTTTGGGACAGACCCTTATTAGGATATGTCCCTTTTGTCGTTTTTTTGACAAAAAGAAACGTCCCTATTTGTTACTCAAATAATCTCATTATTTCTTCTCTTGAGAATTTATTTATAAATGTTGTCTTTGTATCTAGCATATTATCTGCTAATTTTGCTTTCTTTTCTTGTAATTCATATATCTTTTCTTCTATTGAATTTTTAGTTATTAATTTATATACTTGTACATTATTCTTTTGTCCTATTCTATAAGCTCTATCTGTAGCCTGATTTTCCGTTGATATATTCCACCAAGGGTCATAATGAATTACCATATCTGCCCCTGTTAAATTTAATCCTGTTCCTCCCGCTTTTAAAGAAATTAAGAATAGCTTCACATCCTTATTTTCATTAAACTCATCAACCATCTTAATTCTTTCATCTACTTTTGTTGCTCCTGTTAGTTTGAAGTAATTTATATTTCTCTTCTTTAATTCTTTTTCTATTATTCCAAACATTGATGTATATCCTGAAAATAACAATATTTTATGACCACCATTTATTGCTTCTTCTATTATTTCTATACATTGTTCTAGTTTACTACTTCCTGCTGTATATCCTTCTATAAACAAACTTGGATGACAGCATATTTGTCTTAATCTTGTTAGTGCCGCTAAGATTTGCATTTGCGAGTTTTCAAAACCACTTATTTCTATTTTATCTGCTATTTCCTGCTTTGCTCTTGCTAAATACGTTAAATATATATTTTTTTGTTCTCCATTCATTTCATTATTTAGTACTGTTACCGTTTTTTCTGGTAATTCTGTTAATACTTCTTTTTTATTTCTTCTTAGTACAAATGGTTCTATTAGCATTTTCAATTTTTGCATAGCTTTCTCGTCGTTATCTTTTACTATTGGTGTTTCATACATATTTTTAAACTTTCTATATGTAAATAAATATCCTGGCATTATAAAATCAAATATCGACCATAATTCTGCTAAAGAATTTTCTATCGGCGTTCCTGTTAATGCATATCTAGTCTCCGCCTTTATTTGCTTTATTGCTTTTGCATTTTTTGTATTACTATTTTTTAAATATTGTGCCTCATCTGCTATTACAAATTTGAATTTATAATCTTTTTCTTTATACAAATCTATATCTCTTTTTAAAAGATCATAAGATGTAATTATCAAATCATAATCATCTATCTCATCAATTAGGCTTTTTCTTTCTGCCAATGTTCCTCTTATTACTGCAGTTTTTAATTCGTTTGTAAATTTAGCCGCTTCATTTTGCCAGTTTAATGTTAGTGAACTTGGTGATACTACTAAACTTGTTTTCCTATTTTCTTTTCCTGCATAGTCTACTATTACAGACAACATTTGAATTGTTTTTCCAAGTCCCATATCATCTGCAAGAATACCACCAAAGTGATACTTGTCTAATGTTTTAAGCCAACGGTATCCTGTTTTTTGGTAATATCTTAATACATTATTTAACTTACTAGGTATTTCTATTTCTTCTTCTAATTGTTCTTTATTTAATCCATTTACTATTTTCTTATATTCTGAATTCTTTAATATTTCTGTTCCTTTTATTCCTTTTAATAATTGGTTTAGATATAATGTTCTATTTACAGGAAGTCTCAATTCACCATCTTCTATTTCTTTATAGTCTACTCCCATTCCTGTTGCTAATTTGTCTAAAAATTCTATTTCCTTATTGTCTTCTAAATTTATAAAACTTCCATCTTTTAATCTATAATATTTCTTCCTTAAAGAATATTTTTCCATTATATCTTGTAATTCTTGTGAGTCTATATCTATTTTACTTAAATCTATTGTAAGTAAATCGTTTTCTACTTTTACTCCAAGCCCTGACATCTTTGGGCTTCTTATTTGTTTTTTCTTGAAATTTTCTGTTACCATTACAGCAAATTTTTGCATATAATAATTTATATCTTCTGTTAAGAATTCATATATTTTATCATCATTTGGTAATATAAATCTTGTATTTTTTACATCTAACATAAATCCTGTTTTTCTAAATACATTTAAAGCTTTTGTTTCTCCAATCATATTCCTTGGAAAATTTATTTTTTCATTTTCATTTAATGGATTAAATTCATTTTCTTCATAACAAAATCTAACATCTGCTACCAAATAGTCATTTTTATCAAAATCTAAAAACACCTTCACAACTAATTCTTTAGGTTTATGTTTTTCTATTTCTTCCTCTGTTAGTCCTTCTATTTTTATTGCATCTTTTACTTTTGGAGCAACTACAGAGAAAAACTCTGTTAATTCTTCTTCTCCAAACTCTATCTCTGTTACATAGTTTTGTCTAAATAATTCTAATAATTTTAAACTTGTTCTTTCAAATTCTTTGCTACACCTATATAGTTTTTTATCTACTAAAATATATTTATATTTTTTTCCTCTTAATATAGTAATTTCATATATTTCTTTGTCAGGATATATTATGTAGTTTCCGTCTTTATTCTTTTTTAATATAAAGTCTAACTTTGGTTCTTCTTCTGTAAATTCTATTTTTTCCGCAGAATAATCTTTATTAAACTCAACTTCTTTTCCCTTTAAAACTTCAAACAAATCATCTATTCCTGTATTGCTTAATAATATATTTGTCTCGTTTAATGCTTTTCCATAATATCTAAAGTTACTATTAGAGTTTGAGTTGGCATATTTTATTATTTCCGAATATTTTAATATAAAATCTAGTAATGGTTTACTTTCTTCAGTAAAAGCATCTCTTGTATGTATAAATTCTAATTTTTGTCCATATTTATAACTTTCTTTGTTTAACATTCTTGTATAAAAATCTGCTAAATTCTTGATTTTATACATTTTTTTATTTCCAATTTTAAACTCTATTTTTATATCTCCTGAAAACTTTTCATAATAAATAATAGGTTCTATTTTGATAGTACCTTTTTGTTTTATTTCATCTTCCTCATCTGAAATTCCTTCTACTTCTTCTTGATAAAAAATATTTACTATTTGTTTAAAGTTTCTATAGCTTTGAGGTTCTAATTTTGTCGTTCTTAATATATTATGATTATTATCTAATTTTCCTTCATTTTTAGAGCCTTTATCCACATATTGTTCTATATATTGTGGATTATTTATGAATTCTAGTATGCTAGCCAATGTATGTTTGCAGATTCCATAATGGTTATGATAATCCTCACATGTACAAGTTATATCTTCAACAATCCCATGTTTTATACTAATATATGTTTTATAAATTTCATTTCCAACCACTATTGCACTCAATTCAAAATTCATATCATCTTGATAATCTATATTTTTTATTTTTACTCTTTCTTGTTTCTGATATTCAAGTGCTTTTTGTTTTCTTTCTTCCCCAGCATCTTTATATAAATCTTCTAAAATCATATGATTTACAAGCATAGTTTTCTCCTCCACTTGGCAAACTATTATATTATAAAAATCAAAAAAAATCAAGTTCTATTTTTAAAGAAAAACACGATTTATCAATTACTATTTACGATTTAATACTCACCTATTAAAAATATAATAATTGATTTTTTAGAAAAGTATTTTCTAAATAATGGTTTATTTTTCTAAGATTTTGTAGTAAAATAATATAGGGGAAATTTTAATTAAAATTTCTTTATTAAATTAATACCTTTAAGGAGGTATCATTATGAAAAAATTTAAAATCGCCATTGTTGGTGCAACAGGTCTTGTTGGTAGGTCCTTTATTAAAGTTTTAGAAGAAAAAAATTTACCAATAGAAAGCTATACTTTATTTGCAAGTAAGAGAACAGCAGGAACTAAACTTACACTTTTAGGAAAAGAATATGAGGTCCAAGAATTAACTGAGCATTCTTTTGATTCAGGTTTTGACTATGCTTTATTTTCTGCAGGTGGAGATGTTTCTAAAAAATATGCTCCGATTGCAGCAGAAAAAGGTTGTATCGTCATTGACAACAGTAGTTATTTCCGTATGTTTGACGACGTACCTTTAGTAGTTCCCGAAGTAAACTTTGAAGATGCGAAAAATAATCATGGTATTATTGCTAACCCAAATTGTTCTACAATTCAAGCAATGTTACCTTTAAAAGCATTAGATGATAAATACACCATCAAAAGAGTAGTTTATTCTACTTACCAGGCTGTTTCTGGTGCAGGTAAAAATGCTTTAGACGATTTGGAAAATGAAGATGGTTCTAAGCCATTAAAAAAATTTCCTCATCCAATATTTAATAACTGCTTACCACATATAGATTCATTTTTGGATAATGGCTATACCAAAGAAGAAATGAAAATGATAAATGAAACAAGGAAAATTTTACATCATCCTGATTTAAGAGTTACAGCAACCACAGTTAGAGTTCCTGTATCAAATTCTCATTCTGAATCTATAAATGTAGAATTAGAAAAAGATTTTGAAATGGATGATTTAATAAATACTTTAAGGAATTTTCCAAATATTATTATAGTAGATAATCCAGAAAAAAATGAATATCCTATGCCAATTGATGCAACAGGTCATGATGAAGTCTTTGTTGGTAGAATACGTCGTGATGAAAGCGTTAAATCTGGTGTTAACTTGTGGGTTGTCGCTGATAACATTAGAAAAGGTGCTGCTAGTAACGCAGTCCAAATATTAGAAAAATTAATATCAGAACAAAAATAATTAATAAATCATAATAAGAAAAAGACTAGGAAATTAAATCCTAGTCTTTAATTTTAGATTAATTTATTTAACAATATCGTTCATATCATATAACCCTTTAGATTGTTTTACAATAAACTCCGCTGCTTTTAGTGCACCTTCAGCAAATACTTGTCTTGAATAAGCTTTATGTGTTATTTCAAGTTCTTCATTATCACCAAAGAATTTTACACTATGTTCTCCTACGATGTTTCCTCCCCTTATAGAAGAAAATCCAATTTCATTTTTCTTTCTTGGTTCTCTTTTTTGCATTCTGTCAAATGTATAAGTTTTCTTTTCTTTTAGTACTTCATTAATAGCATTAGCAAGTAAAATTGCTGTTCCACTAGGTGCATCTATTTTTCTATTATGATGTGTTTCTACTATCTCTATATCTGTATTTGTTAAAACTTTTGCAACCTCTTGAACTATTTTAGCCATTAGGTTTATATCTAAAGACATATTAGAACTTCTGAATATAGGAATCTCTTTTGAAAATTCTTCTATTTGTTCGATTTCTTCTTTAGTAAAACCAGTTGTCGCAATTACTATCGGTACTTTATTATTTACAGCATATTTTAATATTTTAAAAGTAGCAACTGGTACTGAAAAGTCTATTATAACATCTACTTTTTCTTTAATATCTTCTATATTAGAATAAATAGGAAATCCTTTTTTATTGTTTGCTTCTCTGTCAACTCCGCAAACAACCTCAAAACCTCCTTGGTTATTTATAACACTTAGAAGTTCATTTCCCATTTTCCCATCTGCACCATTTATTAAAACGTTCATTGTTTTCTCCTTATTCTTATTTTTATTGTATTAAGTTATGTTTTTTCATAACTTCTTTCATTTTTTCTTTATTACTATCAGATAATTCTATTAAAGGCATACGAGGTGTTCCAAAATTATATCCCATTAAATTTAATGCATATTTTACAGGTATTGGATTTACCTCTGAGAATAATGCATCTATTAAGTCAATTACATCTAATTGCATTTTAGTTGCTTCTTCTACTTCTCCATTAAAGTATTTATAAGTCATATCATGAGTATATTTTGGCATAACATTTGATAAAACTGATATAACTCCTTTTCCTCCTAATGAAAGAACTGGAATAATTTGGTCATCATTACCTGAATATATATCTAGATTATCTCCACATAAAGCAGCAATTTTAGCTACTTGTGATATATTTCCACTTGCTTCTTTTATAGCTACTATATTATCTACCTTAGATAATTCTAAACAAGTTTCAGGAGTAATATTTACACCTGTTCTACTTGCTACACTATACATTATGATAGGTAAGCTTACAGATTCTGCAATTGCTTTAAAGTGTGCAACTAAACCTTTTTGTGTTGTTTTATTATAATAAGGTGTTACAACAAGTAAAGCATCTGCACCTACTTCTTCTGCATATTTAGACATTTCAATTGCTGCTTTTGTATTGTTGCTTCCTGTACCTACAACTACTTTAGTTCTTTTTGCAATTTTATCTATCGCAAACTTAATTGTCTCTTTTTTCTCTTTTTCAGACATTGTAGCTGATTCTCCAGTAGTGCCACAAACAATAATAGCATCTACTCCAGCTTCAATTTGATCTTCTAGCAGTTTGCCAAACTCCTCAAAATTTACTCCATCTTCTGTAAATGGTGTTGCAATCGCCGTTCCACATCCTTTGAAAATAGTATTTTTCATAATTCTATCTCTCCTTTCTTATTAATTTTTTATGTAATACATCCATTGTTTCTCCAGTAATATCATCCACAACAATTTCTATCTTTGATTGTGTTAGACTAACTTTTATTACTTCTACATTATATTCTTTTAATATGTCCATTGTTTTATTTAATATTACATTATCTTGTATAATACCATATCCAACAATACTTAATTTTATAAAGTCTTCTAACTCTATCTCATATTCTGAAAATTTGCTATCTAATAATTTTTGTACTTTGTTTAACTCTGCTTTCTTTATTCTAAATTTAAATGAATCACTATCTTTTTCAAACCATTCTACTATTATATTCTGATTTAATAAAGCACTATAAACTTGATAGCCTTCCGCTCCTGTTACACCTTTCTTTTGATTCATTATAACTGTAATTAATCCATCGTTCTTAACAATACTTTTTACTTCTCTAGTTTCTATCCCCTTACAAACTCTAGTTCCTCCTTCATCTGTAAAAGTTGATTTTGCAATTATATCATTTCCGAATTTCTTTCCTATTTGTATACATCTATTATGTAGTACTTTCGCTCCCGCATCTGCAATCTCTTGCATCTCATCAAATGATATTTCGTCTAACCTTTTTGCCATTGTAACCATATTAGGGTCTGCTGAATATATTCCATCTACATCTGAAAAGATATAACATTTATCTGCTTTTAATGCTGCTTGCAATGCAACTGCTGTTGTATCTGAGCCACCTCTTCCAAGTGTTGTAATATCATCTCTTGTATTTAATCCTTGGAATCCTGCTACTATTACAATCTTTCCTCTTGCTAATTCTTGTTCTATTCTACTTGTATAAATTTGTTTAATCTTAGCACTTCCATATACCAAATTTGTTTCTATCCCAGCTTGCCATCCTGTTAGTGATATTGCTGGATGTCCCATTCTATTTAGTAAAATACTAAGTTTTGAAATAGTTACTTGCTCTCCTGTAGATAAAAGCATATCCAATTCTCTTTCATTTGGTACAGCAGATAATTCTTGTGCTTCTTTAATTAGTCTATCTGTTGTTTTTCCTTGTGCAGACAAAACTACTACAATGTTTTTAGCTTCTTTTTTTAAGCTAATGATTTTTTGCGCAACAACATTCAACTTAATATTGTCTGCTACTGAACTACCTCCAAATTTTAATACTATTGTGTTCATTTTAGTCACAACCTTTTTTAGTTTATAAGCTCAATCTAAGTCTAGATAATGCTTTCTTGATTTTTTTATTATATTATATATTTACTAATTTTTCAAGTAATAGTTAAATTAAAGTTCACAAATACATATATTTACAACAAATAACTGCACTCTTTCGAGTACAGTTATAACTTATATTTCTCTATTTACCACTTTAATTACACAACAAAAGCCCCTAAACATATTTAAGGACCTCTATATTTCTTCTATATCCAAACCAGTTTTTTTTTACTAGAACTTAAATCTCTATAATATTTTGCAATAAGCTCGTCCAATTCTACACTTAGCCTATATGTTTCACTATAATCATTTCCTTGTTCTATACTTTTATTTAATTTATCTCTTAATTTACAAATTTCATCATTTAACATATCTATCTCTCCTTTTTCATTTATTATCTTCAGTAACAATTATAAATTAACACATAATATTCCTCAAGTCAAGTATTTTCAATGGTTTTTGCCAACTTTCGTATGTCAAAAAAACTCATTTTTCGACAAATAAAAACAATAAAAAACGGTATTGTTTTTTTTGTTTTACAAATACCGTTTTTAAAACATTTTTCTATATGACTTTTTTTATTCATTTTCCACAATAGAAAGCACCATTTTTTCTTCTTTAAATACATCTTTTAACACTTGATTTAAATATTCTACATTTATTCCTTCTATTTCTTCTAAATAGTCAAAACTACAAATTCCTTTAAAATAATCTGATAAAAACATTCTTGCAATATCTTGTACATCATTATACTCTCTTACATAATTTCCGTATATCATTTTCTTTAATCTTTCAAAATCATTTTTATCTATACCATTATTTTTTAGTTCTTCCACCCTTTGTTTAAACAATTTATACATTTCCCTTGGATTACTAGACATCCCAGTAATTAAAACATGTGCATAATTTTTACCAAATTCATAATCCAAACTTGGTTCTCCATATATAATTCCATCTTTATATAACTCTTGATATAATTTTGAACTTCTACCAAATATAATATTTAATAGTATTTTCATACTTATATGTTTTTTAACTATTTCATTTTTATCATTACTATTTTCTTTTCTCACATCTTTTATTCCAATTGTATAAATAGGATTACTTACTTCCAATTTTTGAACTATTTCTGGCTTAACTATTTCTTCTTTTTCTTCTGGATAAATTCTTTTTATCTCTCCACTTGCATCTTTTTTTATTAGTCTCTTTTTTACTTCTTCTAAAAGTTCTTCCGGATTAAAATCCCCTGCTATAACCATAGCCATATTTGATGGATGATAAAACGTATTATAACATTTATATAATATATCTTTATCTATTTTACTAATTGTTTCTATTGTTCCTGTTATATCTATTTTTATAGGATTTTCATGATACATTGCTTCTAATGTATTCAAGTAAACTCTCCAATCTGGATAATCATCATACATCCTTATTTCTTGTCCTATAATTCCTTTTTCCTTTTCTACATTCTCATCTGTAAAATATGGATGCTGTACATAATCCATTAATTCATCCATAGCTTCATAAAAATTATCTGTACATTCAAATAAGTATGCAGTGTGGTCATTTGTTGTATATGCATTTGCATTAACTCCCAATGCTGTTAGAGTATCTAAGCTATTTGTTCCATCTTCTTGTTCAAATAATTTATGCTCTAAAAAATGAGCAACTCCATTTGGTACTTCTGTAACCTCTTCTTCACCTGGAACTATAAATTTGTTATCATTTGATCCATAATTAGTTCCCCAAATCATATATTTCTTTTTCATACCTGGCTTTGGTATTATCATTACTGTTAAACCATTTTGTAATTTTTCTATATATAATTTTTCTTTAACCTTTAAGTTCTCTATTATTTGCATTACTTCTATATTCTCCTTTCTCAAATTAATCTTTTAAAAAGTATATAGTATTTATCTGTACTTTATTAGCAATATCTACAATGTCTTCTTTATTTATATTTTCTATTTTCTTAATATACTCCTCTTCTGATACATTTGAGTTCGCTAATTCTTGGCCAAAATAATATGTTATTCCTGTATCTTGTTCATCATCAATTGTGTTTATTGCTGCAATTATTCCCTTTTTACTATTTTCTATCTCTTCCTCTGTAAAGTTTCCTTCCTTCATTTCTTCTATTTGTTTTCTAATTAATTCTAATGCTTTATCATAATTTGATATTTCTATTCCACTATTAATAAATATAATACTTTTAAATCTATAATAAGTAGATGATGCAACATATGCTAAATGTGCTTTTTCTCTTACATTTTGGAACAATTTTGAATTTGCAGAACCTCCCAAAATGCTATTATACATTAGCGTTGTATATTTTTCTTCATCATTATCTATATTTACATTTAAACCTATTACTAATTTTCCTTGAGCTACTTCCATTGATTCTGTTACTATATTTTCTTTAATTTCTCTCTTCTCTGGTATTTTAGGCACTTCAAATTTAGACTCTCTTTCTTGTAATTCTCTAATATTATCATTTTCTTCTATAATTTTATCTACATTTTCACTTAAGTTTCCTGATAAGAAAATATCTATTTTACAAGTATTTATTAAATCTATATAGTATTTATATAAATCTTTTTCATTTATAGTATCTAAGTCTTCTACATATCCAAACTTATATAATCCATAAGGTTCATCCTTGTACATTTCCTCAATACATCTTTCTAATGAATACCTTGCTTTATTATCTATCTTCCCTTCAATTCTTTGTCTTACATTGTTTTTTTCTTGTTCTAAATAATCTTTTTTAAACCCTTCATTTTCTATATATGGATCAAATACTATTTCCAATAAGCTATTTATAACTGTTCTTAAAGTATTCTCATCATGTTTTGGTAAATAATTATCATTTATAGATTCTATATAAAACTTTAAAACTTGATTATCACCTGTTTTGTCAAGTCCACAATCAAAACTTGCACCATATAATTCTTCCATTTTCTTGCTTATCTCTTCTTGAGATTTCATTGTTTTGCTTCCTCTTCTTAAAAGCATTGATACTAAAGCGTTTTTTGTAACATTTTCTCTATTTAGTTTTACAGTCAAAAATATTGCAAATAAATTTGTTTTAAATTTATCAGTATTTAGAATATGGAATTTTATACCCTTTTTTATTTCTTTTACTTCATGTTCCATAAATTCTCCTCCTTTTCGTATTTATTATACACCAAATAGTCATTTTTTATAGATTTTTCAAAAATAAAAATTGGAAGCTCAAGTTCTCCCCTTACTTCCAATTTATATATAAATTAATTAAATTTTCTTTTTCTAGCTGCTTCTGATTTTTTCTTTCTTCTTACACTAGGTTTTTCGTAATGCTCTCTTTTACGTACTTCTTGAAGTACTCCATTTCTAGCACATTGTCTTTTAAATCTTTTTAAAGCATCTTCTATATTACCATTATTAACTTTTATCTCTGACATTTATATTTCCCCTCCTTCCGGTCCATACAAAAAAGTATGTGGGATAACCCTTATAACGTTATCTATTATAACTTAAAATAGCACATTTTGTCAATAGTTATAAGTCAAAAAGAACAGTCTTATTTTCTTTTAGTGATTTTTTTACATCTATAATCCTTTGATTACTTGAACCTCTAAATCTTAATTTAATATCTTTCTTATCTATATCAAACTTTCCATCTACTAAAACATCTATATATGATAATAATTCAGGAGTTTCTTTCCACTCTTTACACATTCTACCTAAAATATCTGTTTCAAATGTAAATCCTGAATAGCACCAAATATTTTTGTCTGGAAATTTCTCTGTCACTTTTCTTAGTAACGGTAATAATCCTTGTTGATTTACATGTTCTAATGGTTCTCCTCCAAGTAATGTTAAACCTGCTATATATGGATGGTCCATTAAATCTATTATTTTATCTATTTCTTTATCTGTAAATTCATTTCCATAATGAAAATCCCAAGCCTCTTCATTAAAACAGCCTTTACAATGGTGATTACAACCACTTACAAATAAAGATATTCTAACTCCTAATCCATTTGCTACATCAGCTTTTTTTATATCTGCATAATACATTTATTTTCCTCTTTTCTTTTTAGAATGGTATCAAACTTCTCATAAATCCATTTGTCGCTGGTATAAACCATAAAGCTAGTCCAAGTACAACAACTATTATAAGTGTTATTATAGCTGCCATTTTATCTTCTTTCTTTATTTCTCTTGGTCCTTCACTTTTGTTCCTTTTCTTGAAAACATTCTTCACTAAATCTACCATAGACATAACAGTTCCAACTTTATATTTTTTTTCTTCTGTATTCTCTTGATTGTTTTTCTTTTGTTTTTTATTTCCCTGATTATTTACATTATTATCTCGGTTTCTATTTTGGTTATTTGTAGAATTTGTGTTATTAAATTGCTTCTCTTTCTGTAGCTCTATATCATATTGTTCTCTTAAAAAATCATCAGAAAGTACACGATAAGCTTCATTTAAATCTCTTACTTTTGCTTCTGCATATATTCTTTCTTCACCTTGGTATAAATCTGGATGATATTTTTTTACTAAAACTCTATATGCTTTTTCTATTATTTCCTTCGATGCTTTAGGATTAACTTCTAATAAATCATAATAATTTTTCATATTTTTTCCACTTTCTTTTTTATTTTACAAAGATATTTTATAATAAAAAATATAAAATATCAATAGAAAACATATTATTATTTAATATAAAATAAAGCCACACAGAATATTCTATGTGGCTTCATCTATGTTTTTATTGTTCATTAAATATTGCTTCAAATTCATCTGCTTCGATTTTCTCTTTTTCTAATAATACTCCTGCAACTTTGTGTAATTTATCTACATTTTCAGATAGAATTTGTTTCGCTCTATTGTATCCTTGATCTACTATTTTCTTTGTTTCTTCATCAATTATAGCAGCTGTTTCTTCTGAGTATTCTTTTGTATGACCAAAGTCTCTACCTAAGAATACTTCTTCTTGTCCTTGTCCTAATGTTAATGTTCCTATTCTTTCACTCATACCATATTTTGTAACCATGCTTCTTGCAATTTTAGTTGCTCTTTCAATGTCATTACTTGCACCTGTTGATATATCATTTAATATAAGTGCTTCTGCTACTCTTCCTCCAAGTAATGATACTATATTTTCTTCCATCTCTGTCTTTGACATAAATGATTTATCTTCTGTTGGTCTATACATTGTATATCCGCCAGCCATACCTCTTGGTACTATCGATATTTGATGTACAGGGTCTTGTGTTGTTAAGAAATGACTTACAACTGCATGACCTGCTTCATGATATGCAACTAATCTATTTTCTTTTTCACTTCTTACTTTTGTCTTTTTCTCTGGTCCCATTGTTACTTTTACCATTGCATCTTCAATTTCTTGCATTCCTATTTCATTTAGATTACGTCTTGCTGCTAAAAGTGCTGCTTCGTTTAAAACATTCTCTAAATCTGCTCCTGCAAATCCTGATGTATTTTTAGCAATTACTTTTAAGTCAACATCATCTGCAAGTCTTTTCTTTCTACTGTGAACTTCTAATATTTGTTCTCTTGCTTTTACATCTGGCATACCTACTACTATTTGTCTATCAAATCTTCCTGCTCTTAATAAAGCTTTATCTAATACGTCAGGCCTGTTTGTTGCGGCTAATACTATTACACCTTCATTTTCCGCAAATCCATCCATCTCTACTAATAATTGGTTTAATGTTTGCTCTCTTTCGTCATGTCCTCCTCCAAGTCCAGCACCTCTTTGACGTCCTACTGCATCAATTTCATCTATAAATATAATACATGGTGCATTTTTCTTAGCTTGATCAAATAAATCTCTTACTCTTGAAGCACCAACACCAACAAACATTTCAACAAAGTCTGAACCACTTATTATAAAGAATGGTACTCCTGCTTCTCCCGCTACAGCTTTAGCAAGTAATGTCTTACCAGTACCTGGTTGACCAACAAGTAATACTCCTTTTGGTATTCTTGCTCCCATATCAGTATATTTTTTAGGGTTTTTCAAAAATTCTACTATTTCTTCTAGTTCTTCTTTTTCTTCATCTACACCTGCTACATCTTCAAATGTTATTCTATTTTTATCTGCTGGTGTCATCATTCTAGCTTTGCTCTTTCCAAAAGACATTGTTTTTCCACCGGCATTTCCATTTGATGTACCACCCATCATTAAGAACCAGAATATAAAGAATATTATAAGTAATCCAAATGGTGTAAGTAAACTAAGTACTGTAATAAATATTGATTGAGATTTTTCTTCTAAAGTAAATGTTCCTTCTTTTAAATATTCCTCAACATAATTCATAAAATTTCCCATATCGGGGATATTTACTTCTTTTTTAGATTTATCATCTTTTAATGTTACTGTTGCTGTTACTCCATCTGATTCTATTTCAATATCTTCAACATTGTTATTATTAATATTAGTTATTAATTCTGAATACTTTAATTTAGCATCACTATTTTCCACTATTGATGATAGTACTACGATAAAAATAACCCCTATTATTAACCACATTGCTAATGTTTTAATTCCGTTTTTCAAAATAATTCCTCCTCTTGTTTTACTTTTGCATTTTCATATTGTTTTATAACATATATTTTTTTCTTTGTAAACAATTTTTTTATGACGTTTTTATTACAAACAAGCATGTTTCACAAGATTTGCTACGGCTACTTAATTTTCCTTTATAAAATAAATCTTATGATTTTTTATTAAAACTTTTGTATTTTTATTTGGTGTCAAATATTTATTACCTATATTATTACTACATAACTTCATTATATCATCTATATGTACCTTAGATATTTCCTTACTTGTTCCAAATAGTCTTGTTATAGTATATAAAATAATCCTTGATTTTATTACTTTTTCCTGATTATTAAAGCTTTTTAAGTCAATAACTATTTCTCTTTCGCTCTCACTAATCAACAACTCTTTATACATTTTTTCTATCTGTTTTTCTATGTAATTTTCTTCATCTATTACAAGCTCTGATAATCTATTTATTGTTTCTATAATATTAGGATTAAATTCCTTCTTTACATACGGAATAACGATATTCCTGATTTTATTTCTTGTATATGTATTTTCAAAATTAGTTCTATCTATTCTTGGTTTTAACTTTTCTTCTTCACAATAATTTTCAATCTCAAATCTTTCACATTCTATTAATGGTCTTATATATTTTCCTCTTCTAGCTTCTATACCTTTTAATCCTGTTATTCCGCTTCCTCTAAAAATGTTCATAATAATTGTTTCTGCTTTATCATTTTTGTTATGTGCAATAGATATTTTATTAGATCCTGTTTTTTCTAAAATTTCATCAAAGAATTTATATCTTGCATATCTTCCTGCTTCTTCAGTTCCTACTTTATTATTATTAGCAAGTTTTTGAACATCTATACTTTTTGAATAAAAATCTATATTGTTTTCTTCACAATATTTTTTTACATATTCTTCATCATCTTTTGCTTCTTCTCTAATCATGTGATTTACATGCGCAACACAAAAATTAAAGTCTATAACACCATCATTTTTCAATTCATTTAATATATTTAGCATTGCCATTGAATCTGGTCCACCAGATACTGCTAACACTAGTTTATCTCCATTTTCTATTAAATTATATTTTTTTATTGTCTCTAAAACCTTTTCTTTCATTTCTTCTTCCTCTTTTTATAAAAAAATCATAAATAACACCTTAAATATCACTTATTTTACTATATTTTTAGCGTTTTTTCAAGTACTTATATTTTAGTTCTTTATTTAACTTTTTATAATAGAGTTCTAAATTTCTTTATTTTTTTATCCTATATTCTTTCTTAAAAATTAATAGAACCTTTTAGTATACTATAAAAAAAGCCTTAATCACTAAATTATTTAATAATTAAGACTTTTATATTTTTTAATTTATTCCTAGTGTGTATGGATTATATCTTGTTCCAGCGCCTCCCGTTATTGTTACATTATCTCTTAAAGTAAACACTGGACGTAAACCATATGTAACAGAATATGAAAGTGTTGAATTGATACCATCACCACATAGATTCTCAACTGTTGGATAACTACTTCCATTAGGTACATAGTATATAGAATGATTTTCACTTCTAGAGTAATAATCATCTGAAATATTACGAGAACCTAACCAGTAATCATCTCCAATATTCATTATTCCTCCAATTTTATTCATTTGTGTTACATCATATTCATAGTTTGTATCTGAACCTTTAAACTGAAGATAATCAGTTGAAGACTCTGAGTTTTTATTTGCTGGATTAGTTCCAATAGATCTTGCGTCCGATGCATACGTTGAATTTAAATAAGTTCTTGCTCTTTCATTAAGATAACTTATTGCTCCATTATATGATGATTTTGCAATATTAAAATATTGAGTTGTACTATTTGCAATCCCTGTTCCATTTCCTAATTCTACCTGAGTTACTGTTTCCATTGGTGTAATCTGGGTTCCATATCCTGAAGTATTATCCCATAAAACTACACAAGTTCTTGTTGTTCCCATTCCATCTCTATATGATACAAATTTTCCTACTTCAAATAAAGTCTCCTGTTCCCATTGTGCATATATAGTTCCACTCTCTGTAGGTGCATATTTAGTAGCATAATTACTTGTACTACCCACTTGAGTTCCTCCACTTAAATAAGTAAACCATCCTTTAAATTTGTATCCATTTTTAGTTGGATTTGGTATAGTAATTTCTTCTCCATAACTTGTTCCTAAATAATTCATAAGCACTACAGAGTTGAATTCTGAATATTGTGAACTTCCACCGTTAGGGTTTAATTTTGTTTTAATACTTTTACTATACAACGCATAATATGTTGCATTTTCCTTGACATCATATAAAGTTGTATTTGGAATAGGTGTTGCATTTACATCATCTGTTGTACACCATCCTTTAAAACTATACCCACTTGGTTTTGATGCTGAATCCAAATTTATTGTTGCTCCTTTTGTTGTTCCATCAAAATATCCATATGCTGTTCCTGTTAAAGTTCTAGTATAATTATAATCTCTTGTAACTATATTTATTTTTTCAGTATATATTGCATAATATGTTGCTGGTGCTTCTGTTGTTGGCGTCATACCATTTGTTGCAGTACTTGAAGTTGATACAAATGCATAATTTGTTCCACCTGGTCCAGTACTTAATGTTACACTACTTGGTATTGATACTGTTCCTTCATATTGATTTATTGAATAAGAGTTAGATATATATGTCCTTGTTCCATTTGATGTCGCATATGTTGAATCGTATCCTCCATAATAATTAAATCTTACTGATATCGTTCTTTCATATACTGCATATAATGTCGTTTGTGAAGTACTAC
>CALXXB010000023.1 GCA_944392525.1 uncultured Clostridia bacterium
GTTTCATCTATATATTTATTTGTTCTAGAAATCAATGTCCATATTTCTTGTAAAGCATTTGCTATTTCGTAATTATCTATTTTTTCTTCAAATGCATTTATTTGTTGTACACAGAATTCTTCTAATTCTTTATCAACATCATTTGGTGTTCCGTTATAAGCTGGTACACTTCCTCCAAAATATTTATTTACCATTGATACTGTTCTATTTAATAAATTACTTAAATCATTACATAAATCAAAATTATATCTTTCTACAAAACTCTCTGGTGAGAATATTGCATCTTGAGTAACTGGCATTTCTCTTAATAAGAAATATCTTACACTATCTAAGCCATATTTTTCTACCAAATCATCTGGATATATTACATTTCCTTTAGATTTAGACATTTTACCATCTTTCATTGTTACCCAGTTATGAACAAGTATTGTTTTTGGAAGTGGCAAATCTAATGCCATTAAGAATATAGGCCAATATATTAAATGGAATCTTGCTATATCTTTTCCAACTATTTGTAAATCTGCTGGCCAATATTTTTTAAATAGTGTATCATCATCACTTCCATATCCTAATGCAGTTAAATAGTTTGTTAAAGCATCAACCCATACATATATTACGTGTTTTGGATCTTTTAACACTTTAATTCCCCAATCAAAAGTTGTCCTTGTTACGCATAAATCTTCTAGTCCTGGTTTTATAAAATTATTTATCATTTCATTTTTCCTAAATTCTGGTTTTATAAAATCAGGATGTTCTTCATAATATTTAAGTAATCTGTCCGCGTATTTTTTCATGTTAAAGAAATATGCCTCTTCTTTCATAAGCTTTACTTCTCTACCACAATCAGGACATTTTCCATCTACTAATTGAGTTTCTGTAAAATAACTTTCACAAGGTACACAATACCAACCTTCGTATTCTCCTTTATAAATGTCTCCTTGCTCCATAAATCTATCAAAGATTTTTTGAACAACTTTTACATGTCTTTCATCTGTTGTTCTTATAAAATCATCATAATCGATTTTCATTTTAGCCCATAAATCTTTTGCATATGCTGCCATTCCATCTACATACTCTTGAGGTGTTTTCCCTTGTTCTTTAGCTTTTTCTTCAATTTTTTGTCCATGTTCATCTGTTCCTGTAAGCATATATGCATCTTCACCTTTTAATAAATGAAGTCTTTTCATGCTATCTGCTAAAACTGTTGTATAGGCTGTACCTATATGAAACTTTCCACTTGGATAGTAAATTGGTGTTGTTACATAAAATTTATTTGACACTAATATCATCTCCTTTTTATCCTAAAATATCTTATCACGTTTTAGTTAAAATAGCAATAAGCAAGAGATATCTTTGTCAAGATTTTCTCTTGCTTATGCCCATCTTCTGTAACTCCTTACTTGTTTGCCTGTGTCTTGAAATAGAACACAAACAGATATATGCTAGCTATTGCTATAGCCGGCGTGAATCCTCTTCCGAATATTATCATCGGAACGACGATTATTAAAACAGGAATTACAACCACCTTGAGAATGATCTTTTCAAACTTCTCAAAAGTGGTCCCTTTAACCTCGAAAAATTTTTCCATGTCTAATCCTTTCTAGACGAGGTCTTATAAAAAATATTTTCTAGTATACTCCTAAAAAAGCTTGATGTCAAGGATATATTTTGTCTTCTTTTGTCAAAAATTAAAAGCTTGTTAATATTTTTATTAACAAGCTTTTCCATCTTCTTATAAAACATAAAAATGTTATAATTTACCTATTCGTCTTTTGCCGTATTTATTTTTAATAACTTAAATATTTCTACAATAACAAGTGGTGCTAGTATTAAAATTATTAATTCTATTATATTAGCTGTTGGAAGTACTGGTATACTAAATACTTCTCTTAAGAATGGTACTGCAAGTATAATTATCATTAAGGCTGCTGAAGCTACTATCGCAAGTAACAATTTCTTATTATTTGCAATTCCAGTCTTAAATATAGATTCTTTATTGTTTCTAACATTAAATACATGTACTAACTCTGAAAGTGCTAACGTAACAAATGCCATTGTTTGACCAACTTCTATTTTAGACTCATCTAATGTTAAGCCATCTATAGGTTCTGTAGTAGTAGCTAAACCAATCATAAATGCTCCAAGTGTAAGTAAACCTATCATAACACCTTGGTATATTACTCTCCAAGTCATACCTTTTGTAAATACTCCTTTACCTGGTTTTGTTGGCTTTCTATTCATTATATCTTTATTAGCTGGGTCAAATGCTAATGCTAAAGCTGGTAGTGAGTCTGTTACTAAGTTAATCCATAATATATGAATTGGTAATAATATCTCTAAATGTCCTATATCTGTAATTCCAAATAAGTGGGCAAATAGTGGTGTACAAAGTGTAGCTAAAAATAACACTACTATTTCACCAACATTACTTGAAAGTAAGAATTGAATTACTTTTAATATATTATCATATATACGTCTACCTTCTTCTACTGCTGACACTATAGTTGCGAAGTTATCATCTGTAAGGATTACATCTGCTGCTTCTTTTGCTACATCTGTTCCTACAACTCCCATTGCACATCCTATGTTTGCTTGTTTTAATGCTGGGCTATCATTTACACCGTCACCTGTCATTGCAACAATTTCGCCATTTTTTTGCCAAGCTTTAACTATTCTTACTTTATGTTCTGGTGATACTCTTGCATAAACTGAATATTTTCTTACATTTTTCTCTAAATCTTCATCAGACATTTTTTCAAGCTCTGCACCTGTAATTGCTTCATCTTCGTTTTCTAATATTCCAAGCTTTTTAGCAATTGCTGTTGCTGTAATCTTATGGTCTCCTGTAATCATTACAGTTTTTATTCCTGCTGTTTTACATTTTTCAACAGCTTTTTTAGCTTCTTCTCTTGGTGGGTCTATCATACCTACCATACCAACAAATATTAAATCACTTTCTATACTTGCCATTTCTTCATCTGTTGGTTTATGGTCTAATTCTTTATAGCTACAAGCTAATACTCTTAAAGCTTCTTTTGCCATTTCTTCATTTTTTTGTCTTACAACTTTTGAATAATTATCTAAATCTGGTTTTATTTCTCCCCTTAGTAAATAACTATTACATCTAGCTAAAAGTTCATCTACTCCACCTTTTGTATATACTATATATTTTCCATTAACTTCATTTACTGTTGTCATTAATTTTCTGTCAGAATCAAATGGAACTTCCCCTACTCTTGGCATTTCTTCATAAATGCTTGGTTCAAAGTCTAGTTTAAATCCCATATCTACTAATGCTGTCTCTGTTGGGTCTCCTGTTAATGTTCCATCATTTGATATCTTTGTATCATTACATAGCATATTTGCATATACTAATTTTTCTAAATCCAAATCATTACTATCTTTATAAGCTTCTACATCTTTTGTTTCCTCATTTATAAAGATTTTTTCAACTGTCATCTTGTTTTGTGTTAATGTTCCTGTTTTATCTGAACATATAACTGTTGCACTACCTAAGGTTTCAACAGCTGGAAGCCTCTTAACAATAGCATTTTTCTTAACCATTTTTTGTACACCAATTGCTAAAACTATTGTTGATACCGCAACTAATCCTTCTGGTATTGCTGCAACTGCTAAAGATACTGCTGTCATAAACATATGAATTGGCTCTTTTCCTTGTATTAATCCTATTATAAAGATTACTACACATATTGCTAAAGCTGCTATACCTAAAGTTTTTCCAAGTTTATTTAACTTTTCTTGAAGTGGCGTTATTTGTTCTTCTGTATTATCTAACATTCCTGCTATTTTTCCAACTTCTGTTGTCATACCTGTCTCTACTACTATACCTTTTCCTCTACCATAAGTAACTAAACTTGAAGAGAACAACATATTTATTCTATCCCCAATTCCAACTTCGCTGTCTTCTATTTTTTCTGTGTTTTTCTCTACTGGAACTGATTCACCTGTTAAAGATGATTCTTGTGATTTCAAGTTTACTGCCTCAATTATTCTTAAATCTGCTGGTATGTAGTCTCCTGTATCTAATACTACAATATCACCAGGTACTAATTCTTTTGCAGGTACTACTGTTACCTCTCCATTTCTAATAACCTTTGATGCATGGTCTGTTAATTTTTGTAATGCTTCTAGTGATTTTTCTGCTTTTGCTTCTTGTGTTACACCTATTATTGCATTTACAATAACTACTATTAAAATAATTATTGTATCTGTCACACCTTCACCTTCTGCTACTCCAACTACTCCTGATACAATTGCTGCAATAATTAATACTATAATTGAAAAATCTTTAAATTGATCTAAGAATTTTTGAAATAAAGATTTTTTCTTTTTAGCTTTTAATTCATTTAGTCCATATTTTTCCCTTCTTTTTTCTACTTCTTCATTGGAAAGACCTTTGTTTAAATCTGTTTGTAAGTCTTTTTCCACCTCTTCGCAACTTTTGTTAAACCAATTGTTTTTTTCCAACTTTTTACCACTCCTTCTTTTTTCTTTACTTTTTTTATTATTACACTTTTTAGTGTTTTTAACAACTTTTTCAATAAAAAAAGACTTTTAAAAGGATTTTATTCCTCTTAAAAGTCTTGCTAACTAATTTTTATTTAGCTTACTAACCAGATTTTTTTAATCGAGTCTGTTGATTAGTAATTTAAAGCTACTCCCTTTTAATTGATTTATATTTTTTATTTATATTCAATTTCTATTTACTTTATGATTATAACATAAGATTTTCAGATGTCAACAAAAAAATTTTAATTTTAAAAAATCGTTTCATAAAATGTAAAATTTAATTGATTAATTTAATTGAATATTATATAATACTTTTGTGCCCTGCCTTCCTAAAGGAGGTGAAATTTATTTTGGCACACTTGTTAAAACTTATCGTACTAATCTTAATATATCTCATTCTAAAATTGTTTGATGATTAGTACATAAACAAAAAGACTAGAGGCTTTAGGCGGACTCTAGTCTTTTTTGTTTGTGCCCATATTTTGGCATTACTTGTTAAAACTATTACAGAAATATAGAAAAATATTATTATGTTTCATTTCTGTATTTATATTATACTTTAAAGATTTACATTTGTCAATGCTGTTATTAATGCCCTACTGTTATTCTCATGTTAAATGGATTTTATTCTATTTTGAAACTAAATATAAATTATTGCTAATTTTTTCTGAAGAATTATCTCCTTCAAATAGTTTAGTTACATTTTTAAAATCTGTATTGCTTGTTATTTCATTTAATATAGCATCATTGTCCATATATGATTTAATACATAATATATAAGAATCCTCAGTATTTAGTTCAGCATTATTTAAAAGATATTGCATATCATTATTATTAACATTAACAATTAAAGTTTTCTCATAAATCATCATTTCAGGTATACTTTGCATATGATTAAAGAAATTATCATAAATATACACAAATGATTTATCTTTATTTTCTTCTGCTATCTCCAAACACTGCGCATATTCTTCATATAAAAATTTTGGTTTAGAGAAAATCATTCCATTAACAACTAAAACAACAGCAATTACTGTAATAACTATGTTTTTATACTTAAATTGTAACAATTTATCTAATATAAAGAACACAGTAAGTGATACAAATGGTATTACAGGCATTATATATCTAAGTTCTTGGAAAGAAGTTAATTTTACTACTAAGAAGAAGTAAATTATACTTGGTACAGTAGTAAGTAAAACTACTAATTTCTTATCTGATTTTTTAAACCAATAGATAATTCCAGCTAAAAATACTAGTAATACAGAACATATTAATATCATATTATCATTAATTGAAAATGCATATGCAAAATGTTTAACATAGTCAATTAGATGTTCAAAATATGCACTATTAGCTAAATTCTTTAATCCTCTATCAGTGAAGAACAAATGATATATACAAGGTACAAATAGTAATACACCTATAACCGCATATAGTACATGGAATCCTAAATATTTTGCTGCGTTTTTATACATTTTCTTTCTAATCATTCCTATAGCCATAATTGCGAAAATCAAAAATGCATAAATTGCAAAATAATATTGAGTTAAAAATCCAAGTACAGTTGTAAATCCAAGTTTTATGAGCAGTTCTTTTGATAGTTCAAACTTATTTAGATAAATTCTAATGCTATAGTAAAAATAAAGAATTATGAAAAATGTAAGTAACATATACATCCTTTGGAATATTACCATAGACATTGTTCCCATAGAAAGTCCATAAAAGATTAATATAGGAATTGTTAGATTATCTTTATTTAATACTTTAAGAATTCTTCTAATTACAAAACAACTTAGTGCAAATGCAATAATATTTACTACAAATGCTGAATATTTAGTAAACTGACCTCCAAATAATAATGTAGAAAAATGTACTAAAGTATAGAACAATGGAGGATGATTGTCTCCTGCTTGATTATGGTATAATGCCCAAAAATTAAAAATATTTTCAGGTGCTAATGTAACATAGTTTCTTACAAAATCTCGAGTTTTCCAAACAGGACCATCTACACCTGCCTCATATGCTTCCATCAATCCATTTGTCGGATTAACAGCTGATGCAATTGTATATCCTTCATCTTCATGAAATCCTACTTTTTTTGTTTCATAAAAAAATATGATTCCACACATTAAAATTACTAAAACAATTACTGCAATATTTTTTAATCTCTCTTTATTTTCTAATATTTTCATTTGAATTTTCCCCTCTCTAATTAGATACATATATACTACCATTATATTAAAAACATTTCAATAAAAAAGTTTAAAATTGTTATTAATATAAAAATTACTCTCAAAATTACCCAACAAAAAAATCTATATATCCTGTAATCCTTTGATATCAAGATATATAGATTTATATTTTGGTGACCCCTACGGGAATCGAACCCATGATTCCACCTTGAGAGGGTGGCGTCTTAACCGCTTGACCAAGGGGCCAACTATTTGGCACTTTCTATTTATACCATTTTTTTTGAAGTTAGTCAAGTGGTTTTACTTCAATTAAGCTTAAAATTTCTTTTAATCTCTCATCTTTTTTAGTTAAATACAAATATCCAATCAAAGCTTCAAATGCTGTTGCATGCATATATTCTTGTACACTTGCATTTTTAGGCAAATGATGATTCTCCGCATTTCTACCACGTCTTACTATATCTTGTTCTTCTTCAGTTAGCTTGGGTAATATTTCTTTTAAAATCTCTGATTGTTTCTTTGCCTTAACATATTTTATTGCTTCCATATGTAATTTATGCGGTTTTAAATTTGTTTTATTTATTAATTCTTCTCTTACATATAATTCATAAACACAATCCCCAATATATGCCCATGTAAGAGGTGCCATCAGTTTTACATCTTTTTCATCTTTTCTTCTTTCTATTAATTCTTCCACTTATTTCTCCTTTACATTTTAGGATATTCTAAAGTTATTCTTCCTAATTTACCATTTTTAAATTCATCTAATATTATCTTCGCTGTTTTTTCTTCATCTATATTTCCGCCAGATATTACGCAACCTCTTTTTCTTCCTATCTCTAACATGATTTCATAAATGTTAAAGTTTTCTGGATTATCTCTATTTAATACTTCTTCAACATATTCATTTGTTAATTCATATCTACTACAAAGATTTTCTCTTGCATTTTCTAACAAAAATTTCACCAAACTATATGCTACTTCTGTTCTTTCTAATACATCTTCTTTTATTGTTCCTGTAAAAGCAAGTTTTAAAGCTACATCTTCACTCTCAAACTTGGGCCATAATACACCTGGAGTGTCTAATAATTCTACTTTTTCATTAATACGAATCCATTGTTTCTTCTTAGTTACTCCTGGCTTATTTCCTACTTCTGCTGTTGTTCTTTTAGATATTCTATTTATAAAAGATGATTTTCCTACGTTTGGTATTCCAAGTATCATCGCTCTTATCTTTCTTCCAACTCTACCTTTTTCAGCTTGTTTTTCTTTTTCTGGTTCCATTACCTTCTCTATTTTTCTAACAACATTATCTATTCCTTTTCCACTGTTTGAATCTACTAACACTGCTGGAATGTTTCTATTTTCAAAATATGCTAACCATTTTTGATTTTCTTTTTCATCTGCCAAATCACATTTATTTAGCACAACTATTTTTTTCTTTTCTTTTATAATTTCTGCTATATCAGGATTTTGACTTGAAATTGGGATTCTAGCATCTAATAGTTCTATTACTATATCTATTATTTTTAAATCTTCTATTATTTGTCTTCTAGTTTTTGCCATATGACCTGGATACCAATTTATATTTGTTTTTGACGCTTCATTATTTTTGTTATCCTTTTCTTTCATCTAATCCACCTCTCCTTCTAGTTTAAACTTATTAACATTATAACCTAATTCTTTTGACTTTTCATATTTTAATCAACATAAAATTCTTTTCTATTATATCACATTTTTAATATTTTTTAAAGTCAATTTGGTAATATATTTACTCTAAGTTAAAATATTACTTTTAAATTTTATTCATATTCCAAAATTTATTCCATTAATACTTAATATTCCAAATACAACTCCACATATAGCTCCTGTTAAATGTCCTATATGAGATATATTATCATCTTCTCTCTTAATAAATTTTATTACATCATCTGCAACAAAGAATATAATTATTAAAGCTAATGTAATTGGGATTTTTCCACCTTCTATATTAACAAAAGAGCTTAAAATAATTAACATATATAATACTCCACTTGCTCCTCTGACTCTTCCCAAATCAAATATCTTATAAATCAATCCTATTACTAAAGATGTAATTAACATCATTATTAATAAATTTATTGAACCGTATTTTTCTTCTATCATTGGACCTATTAATAATATTTTAACAAAATTATTATATAAGTGGTTCCAGTCTGCATGTCCTAGAGAATGTGAAAATAATTTAAAATATGTAATCGGATTTAACCATGAATCTTTTTTAGCAATAGAGAAAAACTTTTCAACAACTTTCCCTTTAAATAATCTATCTAATAACATTATTACAAAACACAAAAAGAAATATGTTAATATTACAACTGAATTATATTGAAACCACTTAGTTACAAATTCTTGCATTTATAATCTCCTTATTTTGAAACAAAATTTTATATTATATATTTAAAAAATTATATTATTTTTTCTGTCCTTAAAATTATAACATATACAAATTTTCAAATCTATATAGTAATATTTAAAACTTATCTTTTCCTTTATTAATTTCATTTACTTAAAATAAAAAAAAATGTAAATAGATGATTAAACTTTTCATCTATTTACACTCTTTATATTTATTTAATTATAATGTTCTATAATTATTCTTATCTGCTCTTTCATCTAATTGTCTATCAAATTTTTCATTCTTATAGAACCAATCCGTTTTCTTATCTTTTGGATGATTTTTTCTGTTCTTGTCTGCAAGTAAATCAAGCATTACTGCTATTGGTAATATAACTCCTACCATTGACAAAACTAAATTTATATATACATCTAAATCTGGAGTTGTTCCAGCAACATTAAATATATTTTGCATATTATTTGCTATATCTACTCCAAAATATATACCATATGATAATAAATATAATAATCCACCTATTAATTTTCTTTTAACAACTAATATCATACATACTAGAACAACAAATAGCAATACTATTTCCATTTGTTGATTAAGTGGTACCATACCGGCAATATCCCATTTTAATTGTGCAGCTACTGCAATAATTATTCTAAGTATCCAAAACATAGCCATAAACATTACTAATATCCATGTTGAAAAATTTTTCATTTGTTCACATCTCCTTTAATTTAAGAGAAGGTAAAGGTAAGAATGTTTCATTCTTTCCTTCACCTTCTTACTTACCTTTTTATTAAAATTATTTTTTATATTAGTCTACGAAATCAAAGTCATCTTTAAATTTTTCTTTGAATATTTCAAATACTTTATTTAATGTATCTTCATCTTCTATAGATACATATGATTCTTCATCTGATTCATCATCGCTATCTTCTACCTTTAAAATAACAACTTCTCCTTCTTCTTCTTCTCCCTCTTCTGTTACTGGTAGTAATACAACATATTCTTCATCATCTAACTCAACTAAATCTAAAAATTCAAATTTAACCTCATTTCCATCTTCATCATTTAGAATTATGATATTATCTAATTCTTCATTTTCATCCATAATTTTTCTCCTTTCGATTTTATTATATATTTTTAAATTATAATAACACTTTTAACTATTTTTTGAAATAGTATTTTTAAATTTATTTAAATAAGTTTCTAAAATATATACTGCAGATATAGTATCAACTATATTTCTTTTTTTATTCTTTTTCACATCTAGGAAATTCATTGTCCTATGTGCTTCAACTGTTGTTAGTCTTTCATCTATAGTTTCTATTTTCATTTTATTATACTTACATTTTAATTTATGGATAAACTCTTCTGTTATCTTAGCTCTTTCTGACATTGTACCGTTCATGTTTAAAGGCATTCCAACTACAATAGTTCCAACATCATACTTTTCAAATATTTCATCTAATCTTCTAAGTATTACTTTATCTGAACCGTTTCTTTGAATTGTCTCTAAGCCTTGAACAGTTATATTTAATTCATCAGTAATAGCTATTCCTACTCTTGCTTCTCCATAATCTATTCCTAGCATTCTCATAATTAATCTTCTAACCCTATATATTTTTTTACCATTTTTTCTAATAATTCATCTCTCTCAATAGTTCTTATTTTATTTCTAGCATCATTGTGACTTGTAATATATGTTGGATCTCCTGATAGAATATATCCAACTATTTGGTTTATTGGATTATAACCTTTTTCTACTAATGCTTCATATACTTCTTTTAATATTTCTTGGCATTTTGTGTTTTCTTCTCTTTCTACCTCAAAGCTCATTGTTTTATCAAATTCCATAGTAATTATCCTCCTTTACTATTATATATTTGTTATATCACTTTCATTTGGATCTGCATTATCTAGATACTCTTCTAATTTCTTTAAAACTTCTTCCAATCCAGTTCCTTTATAATAAGATGATATAACAAAATTCAATTTTGGTACTGCAACATCCTTAACTAATTCATTTCCTAATTTCTTTTTAGAATTTACTTCCATATTTAATGTTTGAATTTCACTTTCATCTAAATGTATTTGCATTGACTCTATTTTTTCTTTTATGTCATTTAAGAAATCGGCAACTGAATTTGCTTCTACTCCTGAAAAAGCAATAACAAATTTAGGTCCCATATATCTTACAAATACATATTCTTGTGATAAGTTATCATCAACATAATTGCTTATTTGAGTTATTACTTTATTTCCTAGTTCTCTAGAGTAATCTTTGTTAATTTGTTGTATATTTATTATCTTAAACATACATATTGTTGACACTGTATATTGGTCTATTATCTTCTTTCCTTCACCATATAAATATTCTTCAGAATATAATCCTGTAAATAAGTCTTTCCTAACAATAGACTCTAAAGTTTTTTGATGAACTACAGTTTTTAATACAGAGACAATATTCTGTTTAATTACCTCTAATACTGTTGTATCAACATTATCAAAATCGTGTGGTGTTCCACTTTCTATTATCCAATACCCTATATAAACATTATCAATATACAAAGGGAAGAATATAGCAGATTTTGCCCTTCCAAATTCCATTTTCTGATATGGAAGTCTTTCATTTTCATTGTTTACTGTTACATATTTAGGTGTTGCTGATTCAATACTATCTTTAAACATATCTACTTCATGTAAAGACCTTAATGAATCCCAATGTTTTGGATCAACGTTTGAAGCTTTAACTTGATATTCAGCACCATCAAATACAACTATAGTTGAATATTTTATTTCATATCTCTCTATCAAGATATCATTTATCTTCTTTATTTTCTCTTCTACTGTTGATGTTTCACCAATAGCATTCATAAAATCTTGTACTACATATAAATTTGTAACTTTTTGATTCAAATTTTTGAATTTTTGTATTTTTTTATGTATTGTCATATTATATATTATTAGTCCTATTACTATAAAAACTAATATAATGACCACTGCTATCATAACCACTTGGATTTTTCCTCCTTTTGCTTATTAATAATTGTTTTTCATTTGATTTAATGTGTTATTTATATTTGGTGAAAATGTATTTCCATTACTATATCCTTTAGCTGTAGGTGGTCTATATCCCATGTTATTTACTTGATAAACCATATTTCCTAATTCTCTTAATGTCTGCATAAACATTTTTGAATATCCTTTCAATGAAATATTACACTCTATAACATTTTCTAGATATTTTATATATGTTTCTTCTTCAAACGGTATTGATACATATTTAATTAAATTTCTGTCAAATAATTCTGTCATAAAAGACATTGAAGGATCATTATAAAATGCCATTCCACCAATTATTGTTTTATCTGTTATTCCTTTAATTTTTACTGATTTATTTAGAACTATTCTTAACTTCTTCTCATCTAAAACATTTTTTGCTTTTAATTCTCTTAGAAATGCTGTTAGTGGTTGAATTGTTAATACATCTAAAGTTTGTACCAAATATGTTTCCTGTGACTGTTCGAAATATCTAAAAGGTGTATTAAAATCCGTATCAATTAATATTAATGAGTGATTTTTTAATAAAGTTTCTAAAATTCTATCAGCATGTAATATGTCCTCTGAATCATCTGGTAAAGATGTATAAACTGTCAAATTTCTATTTACTGATATTCCACTTGCCACTCCTTTTTTCAATCTTTCTATTGCATGTGTTGCTACATCCCTTAATTGTTCATCATTTTTTGTATATATATAATAAGAATTTCTATTTTTTGTCGTATCTAATATAGCTACATTCACACCTGATGATGATAATAATTCTGCCAAATTATTAACAATAAAAGATGTTCCGTTTTTTCCTGTACCAACAAATGTAACAATCTTTTTATCTTGAGTTAATAATTGTGATAAATCAACTCTTTCTGTTTGTACAGTTCTATCAATCCTTGGAGTTTCCCTAATAATACTATAATTATCTGGTTCATCATATGTATCATCTTCTTCATAATCAGAATTAGAAAAAATATTAGAAGTATTATTATTATTTACAAATGGATTATTATTAACTTGTGTTGGTTGACTATAAGAAGTTGGTTCTTCTGAAATACCTGGTAATATAGTTTCCTCTGGTTCCGGTATTGTACTCGTTGTATCAGTCATTGTATTTAAACCTGGTAATACAGCTACTTCTTCTTGCTCTGGTTCTGACTCCTGTACAACTGGAATAGGATTTTTTCTTGGTCTTCCTCTTCCTCTCTTTACTGGAGTTGCTGTTCCTGTTGTAGCTTCTGGAACAGGATTCTTTCTTGGTCTTCCTCTTCCTCTCTTTACTGGTTTTTCTTCTACTGGCTCAGGTACTGCCTCTTGCTTTGGTTGAATAGTTTCTATTTCTTCAAAAGCTGTTGGCTCTACATTATAGCTTTGTTCTTCCTCATCGTTTTCTGGTACTGGCATTTGTACTTGAGTTTGACGTTTTGGTCTAGATAATTTCTTTCCACCTGTCATATCAACAGAAGAAGGTATAACTACAGGCTTTGACATTATTACTTCTTTTTTAGCTGATTTTAATAATTTTTCACTTGGTCCGTCTACTTCTTCACTCTTTGTCTTTCTTATTGAATCTGATACACTACTATTAAATGACATTATTTGTTGATATTTAGGAGATCTTTCTTCCAAAACCGCTCTTACATTTAATGGTAGGAACTTACTTATAATTCTTAATTGCGTATCATTGTATTGAGATGCTATATTATCAAAGCTCTCTAAATACTTGTCTTCATTTTTTCCTAATCTCTTATAATGTGAAAGTATATTCTGTATCTCAATTTCACTAACGTCATTTTCATTTTCACTTTGATAACTTACATTTTCTGAATCTATTTGATAATAAGTTTTAGCTTCCTTTTTAGAACGTGGTCTATTTATTAATTTACAAACCTCTTCCACACTTCTATCTGTTCCAAGTACAGCATTATATATTCCTATTCCAAACAATTTTACTAACATTTCTTCTGATTTTACTCTTCTATCAGAACATATTAAAATAATAGGAATATCATTTCCTCTTGTATTTGATGCTTCATCACTAATTCCATCTAATTTTTCGAAAATAAACTTATCAATTTGATCATATTGCGTATTTGTAAAAGCTTCCAAATCTTCACTTATGACTATTCTATCATAAGATTTATCTTTTTGTATTTCTTTCAAAATTGCATTAAAGTAATAAACATTTTTATATGAAATAATTTGTTTATAATCTTTTTGATATCTTTTTACGATTGATTCTGAAATTTCTTCATTACTTACAGCAAATAAGACTTTCATTTGTTACCCCCTTCCAAATTTTACGAACACTGCAAATGCTAGTGGTAATATTTGGCATATAATCAATATTGTTACAAATGTGACTATTAAAGCCATACCTTTTTCTAATGTATCTAGCTTTCTAATACCAATCACATATTGATGTATTGCTCCTATAGCAATCCCTAAGAAACATAGAGGTATACTATAAATTCTAACTAAATTCAATATATATGCAACTAATCCATATACATCAGATCCATATTTATCTTGATAATCTTCTAAAGATCTTGCAGCATTATCTTTTATTTCAACTATTTTACTTTCTGTCTCTTCATCTATCGCTTGTTCTGCTGCATAAACATTTGATGCTACTAAAAATGTTCCGATTATTACTACAAATATGGTAACTATTAATAGTACTTTTTTCATCTTTTTAGGCCCCTTTCTAAAGTCTTTTGGCAATTTTTTCCTCTTAAAGCCTTATACCTTTATATCATACAATAAATTGTAAAAAATATCAAGGAATTTTTATAATTTATTGTATAAATATTTCATTTGATTATAGACTGCATTTGCCCAGTTTTTATCTGTTGCATACTTAGTGTTTACTCCAGATAACGTTGGTCCATTATAATATTTCCCTGATGCCTCTTCTCCTCCATAAATTGATGTTCCTTTTGGATTTAAATAATACTTAACAAATACTCTTGCTATTAAATCTATACTTTCAGAATAATCTGAAAAATCATATGCACCATTATATGGATTTGAATCATATGCTCCATATCCAAATAAGTTATGTTTATTTTGTGCTATTCTTGATGTTCCCCATGCGCTTTCATGTATTGCAACAGCTGCAACAAACACGCCATTTATATTATACTGTTGTTCTATATAGTAAAAATATTCTGCATTATTTTGCATAACTTTATTTGTATCTTTTGAATCTGTTAAAACTTTCTTGAATTGTTCTAAACTTAGTCCACTTGGTTTATTAAGTGCCATATCAAAACTTGGACTTGCTATATATCCTCCTGAACCTGAAGTTGATTGTTCTTCTTCCTCTTCATAACTTTCATTTGGATTTATATATGTAGTATTTTCTGATTTTATATATCCTCTTGCAGAACCACTTATTTGATACCAGTTACCACTTACACTTAGAACAGTTAGCCTCTCACCTTTTCCAAGTGTTGCAACTTTTTGTGATTCCTCATTTGGTTCTACTCTTATTTCTGCCCTGTCTGAAGTGATATAAACAATATCTCCTACTTTTACTTTATATGTTTTTCCACTTCCTGATCCCACTTCTACTATTTTATTTACTGATGCTTTAGTAACTTTACTACTTATTTGTTCTTCTGATACTACTTGTCCATCTTCATAAACCTTCTTTGTTGTTACTTCTTGTTTTCCTTCTCTTCCTTCTTGAATAACTTGAATCACTCCTGTTGGAAGTTCAGGATTTGACTGATATTTTGTTATGTATTCTAAATCAGTTTCTTCTGTTACAAATTCTTCTGTTGAATTTTGTTGTGTATTTGTACTTATTAATTCTTCTAAATTTATTTCGGCTGCATTACTTATTCTAACAGTTTCATCAATAGTTTCATTACTTGTTTCTTTCGCTAACACTTCATTTTCAACTAAATAATGATTATAGCAAGCAACCAAACATAATAAAATTGTTATAGAAGCAAAAAATATCATAATATTCTTTATTGATACTTTTGAATGCTTTCTTCCTTTATCTTTTGATTTCATACTATCACCTATCATAATTCTACATTTTTACTTATCTTTTGTCAATTCAAATTCTTGGAAACAGGCATCAGAAACCAAAATGTAATATATATTTAACATTTTTGTAATATTACTAAATAATATATTTTAAAATGTTATAAAATTTGTAATAATTAACATACTACATTAATACAATATTAATAGTATCTATCATTTTGTCAAATAGTTTTGATTACTATATATAATAAATAAAAATACTTGATTTTATCTTGGTTTTATAATATCATATAAGTGTTTACAAAGGAGGAATTATGGATAAGAAAGAGAAAAGAAAAACAAATGTCAAAAAAGAAAAAATAAATATAAAAGATTTAGACAAAAAGAAAGTGGTATTAACAGTCATAACAATTATATTATTTATCATCGTTTTAGTACTTTGCTATTTGTTATTTTATAAATATGTGTTAAAAAGAAATTTTGAAAATAGTGTTCTAGATTTTTCTAATAAAAATGAAGAAACTATTTTTGAAATCGATAAAGTAACTTTCTTTAGCAGCTGTGATGCCAAAAACAAATCAGCATCTAGTAGTAATTTCACAATAGAAAACTTATATCAATATACAGATATGGCACTTTTTATAACAAGTCCTAATGAAGAAAAAACTTTACAAAACACTCTAAAAAGTGTATATATCGATAACATTCAATTTACAAAGGCACCTACTTTAGGAACACCAAATTTATATTATAAAAATATTTACAATTTTGCTAAAAGTGATATCGTAGATTCTAACCTAATATCTGATAGATTAGATTTCAATATTTCATCAGAAGATAAAGCAAATTTGGATACACCTACTCTATATAATAATTTAGCAAATCCAATTGTATTAAGCTATGTTAATAGTAATATAAAAACTGATTATACTATAACCGATACAAGCTCACCTATTACTTATGATGGTAGTTTACTAAAGAAATGTGAAGTTTTATTAAATTCTATAAGTTCTAGCCTTTCTTTTGATATATATATTACTAATAATTTAGGACAAGAATTCAAAGCAACTGTATATATAGATATTCCATTAGAATCAGAAGAAGAATCTATATATGACGGTAGTGTTACTTTAAGAAAGGATACTAATTTTATATTTTATCGTTACAAATAATTTAGGAGGCAAATATGAAAGAAGAATTAACTGTAGCTGAAAAATTGAAGAAAAAATATCATAAAACTGAAGAAGTAACAAATTTAAAAGATATGTTATATCGTTCTGGAAACATTTATCGTAGTAGAACTGCTTTTAAATTAAAAAATGAAAATGGTAATATAAAATCTATTACATATGAAGAGTTTAAAAATGATGTTATTTATCTTGGGACAAATTTGATTAAAAAAGGTTTTTTAAATAAAAGGATTGCAGTTATTGGTAAAAATTCTTATAAATGGTGTGTATCATATATGGCTGCAACAATAGTTGGTATTGTTGTTCCTATTGATAAGGAGCTACATTCTGATGATGTTATTAATTTTATGAACGTTTCTCAAACTGTATGCATCCTTGGAGATAAAAAAAACCTAGATTCTGTTTTAGATAATATTTCTAAGCTAGAAAATCCTGATACTTTCTTTATTTCTTTTGAAGAAAAATTTGATACTTTATTAAACGAAGGTAAAGATTTTTATTTATCAGGTTTTACTGATTTTGATGATATTAAAATAGATCCTGATGAATTACGTATTCTTCTATTTACATCTGGAACTACAGGTACTGCAAAAGGCGTCTGTTTATCACAAAGAAATGTATGTTCTAATTTACTTGCAACATATGGAATTGTAAAAGTAAAAAGAAGTGATTTATTCTTTTCTATTTTACCTTTACACCATACTTATGAATGTACTCTAGGATTTTTACTACCAATTTATAGTGGTGCTTCTATTTGTCATTGTGAAGGTTTACGTTATATAGCAAAAAATATGCAAGAATTTCACCCTTCTGTTATTCTATGTGTTCCTTTACTATTGGAGAACCTTCATAAAAATATTGTAAAAAATGTTAATCGTGGATTACCTGAGAAATACCAAAAAGAAAATAATGAAAATCCTTTCCCTTCTCTTCCTTTCTTTTTAAAGAAAATAGTAAGAGCCAAAGTAAAAAACACTTTAGGTGGAAGATTACGTGTATTTATAGTTGGAGCAGCTGCCGCTAATCCAAATATTGTTTCTGATTTTAGAGATTTAAAATTAAACACTCTTCAAGGATATGGACTTACTGAATGTTCTCCTTTGGTTGCTGGTAACACTGATTTCTTCCAAAAAGACGATGCAGCTGGCCTTCCTATTCCAAACGTAGAATATAAAATTGATAATCCTAATGATGAAGGTGTTGGAGAAATTATTGTAAAAGGTCCAAATGTTATGCTTGGATATTATGAAGATGAAAAGAGAACCAAAGAAACAATAATTGATGGATGGTTTCACACAGGTGATTTAGGCAGAATCGATAAAGATGGTTATTTATATATCACAGGTAGATGTAAATCTGTTATAGTTACAAAAAACGGTAAAAATATTTATCCTGAAGAAGTTGAATATTATTTAAACGATAACCCTCTTATCTCAGAATCTTTAGTACTTGGTATTCAAAAAGAAGGCGATGATGAAACTTATGTTAATGCTCAAATTTATCCAAACATCGAAGCTATTACTGAATACCTAAAAGGAAGCGTTCCTACTAAAGAAGAAATCAGAAAATTGATTTCAGATGCAGTTTCTAGTGTTAATAAAAAGCTTCCTAACTACAAACATATTAAAAATTTTATTATTCGTGATAAAGAATTTGAAAAAACTACTACCCAAAAGGTAAAAAGATATGGTAATAATATGAACATGAATATCGACAAAAAGGATTAGCATTTGCTAATTCTTTTTATTTATGCTATAATAACTTTTATAGCCTTGTGGCTAATGCATTACAGCCTATTTTAAGGAGGAAAAATGGAAATAGGCATTGCTACCGCAAAAATCGATCTCGGACAAAAAATGAATAGGTTCAAACGCTATGAAGTATGGCTTTGGAACATTACATTTTTTGATTCGTCCACTACTCGCTTTTCCAATCTCCTTGTTGAACTGCCTGCTGATAAGAAAGCAGCCAAGAAACGAAAAGAGGAAATCAAGAGTAATTTCAAGGAAGTCGGTATTAAGAGTGGTAGTTTGGTAGGCATTCTTTTCGATTGCAAGAGCCATGAAATAATAGCTATTGGTTCTTCTGGAAAGAGGCTTTGGGTTAATGTGGATAATGACTTTGCTCTTGAAGAGCTTAATATGGATATTACATCCATTAAGTTTTTCTTTGATTAACCCATCAATTAAACGTCTTTTTAGTTACATTTCAGTAATTAAAGGGACGTTCTTTATTTATACAAAAAGTTGGAGAGGAAATCCTAAGAATCCCTCTCCAACTTTGAAGATTATTTGCTGTTTTTTTGGCTCCTTTCACCAATTGAATATCCAATAAGTGCTGCTATAAATGCTATTGCTCCATAATATGTTGCTATAATAACAAAAAAATTTTGATATGCCGCAGAAAATATTATTAGCAACATTGTAAACAGGAACACAACTAGTGCAAAAAGAATGGAATACAAGAACTTATTTCCATGCTTGTTCTCACCAAAACTAAAGGCAAGAAAAGTTACACCAGCCATTATGCATGAATAGTAGATCACTATTGGCCTCATCAAATCAGGATATGGCGTATATATATAGCACAACACCATAGTGAAAAAGCACGTCACAACTCCCAAGATGATTGAGCAACAAACTTTCTTCGTCATAATACCAATCCTTTCTCCTAATGTTGATACTCATCTTCACTGTTCAAAGGACTAACTGCGTATAGCTTTTGCCATACCCTTTTATTATATATCATTTTACATAACATATCAAGTTGTAAATAGCAAAACATTTTAATTTAATATACACTTTTTAACATATTACTTTACTTTTCTTATGTTCTATGCTACTATGTATCTAATTGTAGGCATTAGAAAAAGGAGGCTCAAGATGAGTACCAACCTGTTCTGTCGTTCGTGTGGCATTCTTATGCCAATCTTCTCACTCCCAGCACCATATGGTATTGGAACTTTAGGAAAGGAAGCATATGATTTTGTAGATTTTTTGTGCAATGCAGGTCAACACTATTGGCAGGTTCTCCCTTTGGGTCATACTGGTTTTGGAGATAGTCCTTATCAATGTTTTTCCACAGTCGCTGGAAATCCTTATTTCATTGATTTGGACTTCCTTGTAGAAAAAGGACTCCTTGGCAAATCCGATTTGAAGAACCTGGATTCTAGTCATTCTAAGGTCGATTATGGATATATATATCAAACAAGATGGGAGCTTTTACGTTTGGCTTTCAATAAAGCCTCTTCTCTAAAAGAAGAGATTAATTCATTCCATAAGAGGAATTCTGATTGGGTTAATGATTATGCCCTATTCATGGCATTGAAAAACCATTTTAACCAGAAACCTGTTTATGAATGGGATGATTCTTCTATCGTCCAACGTAAGCCAGACGCCATTGCTCATTATACAGAACTTCTTGAAGATGATATTAACTTCTACATCTTCGTTCAGTATCTATTTTTTGAGCAGTGGACAGCTCTTAAGAAATACGCCAACAGCAAGAACATTCTAATTATTGGTGATATTCCAATGTATCCCTCACCTGACAGCTGTGATGTTTGGGTAAATCCTAACGTATTCAAGGTTGATAGTCAAATGCGTCCTATTTGGATTGCTGGTGTACCACCTGACTATTTCTCTGAAGACGGTCAAGTCTGGGGCAACCCTGTCTATGACTGGGAATATCTCAAGTCACATAACTATAATTGGTGGATTTGGCGGATACAAAAAAATCTCAGGCTTTTTGATTTCATCCGGATTGATCACTTCAGAGCTTTCCAAGACTATTTCCAAATAGAGTTTGGAGAGTCTACTGCAAGAAATGGCGTTTGGATGCCTGGTCCACGTATGGATTTCTTTAATGCCTTGAAAAATACTCTTGGTGATGTTCCAATAATCGCTGAGGATTTAGGCATTATTGATGACTCTGTACGAGAACTACTTGCAAAATCTGGTTTTCCTGGCATGAATGTGATGGTATTTGGTTTTAGAGCATATGAAAACAACTCACATATGCCTCACAACTGGAAACCAAATAGTGTAAGTTACACTTCTACACATGACAGCGAGACAGTAGCTGAAGCAATTAGTGCACTTTCAGATGATGATAGGAAGTTTGCACTGGATTATATCTATTCTAATCCAAATGAAACTCCATCATTCTCTGCAATTCGCACTGCTTTTGCTTCAAGTGCCAACACTGTCATAGTACCGATGGCAGATGTGCTATCTCTTGGTGTTGATGGCAGGATTAATTCCCCATCTACTGTAGGTTGCAACTGGAGTTGGCGTTCAGAACCTGATAGTTTCACTTCTGAACTAGCTAGTAAACTCTATAAACTGGCTAAGACATACAAACGTCTATGCTAGGATAGTTGTAGCTACAACTTTTTGAGTTACACTTTTAAGAGTGGAGTCCTAAATAGGCTCCACTCTTTTTACTTCTGTTAAATTTACTTAATATATAATCTTATAATTCTAAGAAAATGAAATATCTCTTCTGTTATTTAATAATATATAATAAAAATCCTCCGGCTTAGCCGGAGGTATTTTACTCATAACGCCTAAAAGGCTATGTTACAAGCAGAGCCTCAA
>CALXXB010000024.1 GCA_944392525.1 uncultured Clostridia bacterium
ACCATCTTTTAATTTATGTACAACATTTACTTTTCCTGTTTCTACATTTATAAATGCTAAGAAATTATGTGTAGGTTGTTCTTGTAATTTTAATACTGCATCTTCTGGAAGCATTGGTTTAATATCATAGTAAGATGTTTTTATTATTTCATTTTCTACATCTGTATGTTTTTCTTCATTTACTTCCATTGTTTTTAGAGATCCCTCTCTCATCATTTTTTCTTTTTTAGTTTTTGATTTTCTGATTTGTCCTTCTAGAATATCTATATCTTTATCTATAGATGCATACATATCCTTATCCTCTGTTACTGCTCTGTATTTTTCGCCATTTGCTGATACATAAATTTCAGCAATTTGTTCTGTCTTTTCAGTTCTTAAAGTAACCTCAGCTTCTGCATCTTCGAAATATTTATCAATTCTGTCTAATTTTCTTTCAACATAATCGTTTATTGCTTCTGTTATCTTTAGTTCCTTTCCTGTTATTTTTATTTTCATAAAAATCGCTCCCTTCTCTTTTAAAGTTAAAATTTCAAGTTATATGTTTATTATATCTGTTATTTCAATTTTTTTCAAGTTTTTTAAAACAATTCTTCTAACTTATACTCTTTTTCTAATTTTTGGTTAAAATATATTTTTGCTATTAATTTAAATTCTTCCAAAGACTCTTCTTTTATATTAAATGAATATAACTTTTTAGCCGGTGCTGTTATTGTATAAATAATTGCATTTTTTGCACTTTCACTCATTTCTAATGCTGATGTATCTTGCTTTCCACATACTTTACACTTAAATCCATCATCTTTTATACTAAAGAATTCGAAGTTTTCTTTTTCTTTACAACTAACACATTCTCTTATATTAGGAGTAAATCCTAATATACACAATAAACGTAATTTAAATATACTTAAAACAAAATCTAGATCTTTATCAGTTTCAGATATTGTATAAAGTGTGTTTAATAATAATTGCAAAATATTATAGCAATTTTGATTTTCATGTGTTACATCTTGAACAATTTTATTTATATGTACAGCATATTTTAATTTGTCTAAATCAGTCCTTAGGTTATAAAATATTTCAATCGGCTCAACTGAATTTATATGATATGTACTTGTCCCTTTATACATCAAATATTCTCCAAAGCAAAACATTTGCGTGCCCGCTAAAAGAGCACTTTTAGGTCTTCTTGCCCCTTTAGCTACACACGAAATCTTTCCAATACCTGGCGTTAACATTGTTAGCATTTTATCAAAATCACCAAGATTATGTTCAGAGAGTATTATTCCATTCATCTTTATGTTCGCCATTTTTTTCTATATCCTTTTCTCCATATATATTTTTTTCTATGTTCTCTATTTGTTTTAATTCTAAAAATGCATTAATGTCTCCTGTATTTTTAAAGGTATCCCATGCTATTTTCTTTATCATAAGCTCACTTCCTTTTTAATTAAAGTTTTTATTTAACTTTAATTCTATCTTTTGCTTTTTCATTTCTTTTTATACTATCTTTTAATTTTTACTTTTCTCTTTTTTATTTTTAATTATTATTGTAACTTAAATTTATTTACAATGGAATTATTATCTTGCCAATCTTCTTTTACTTTTACCCAAGTTTTTAGATTTACCTTTACACCAAAATTTTCTTCCATATCGATTCTCGCAGCTCTTCCAATTCTTTTAAGCATTTCACCATTTTTTCCAATAATAATTCCTTTATGAGAATTTCTTAAACAATAAATCGTTGCCTCTATATCATATATATCTTCTCCATTTTTATTTTTTCTTTCTTTCATTTTTTCAACTTCAACATAAATTCCATGTGGTACTTCATCTTGTAATAGTTTTAAAGCCTTTTCTCTTATTGTTTCCTCTGCAAGTTGACGCATAGTTTGGTCTGTATATTCCTCTTTATCATAATATGCAGGACCTGGTTTTAAGTTCTTCTCTATCTCGTCTAAAATTATATCCTTATATTTTGGGTCTGTTGCAGATATTGGAATAACAGCCTCAAAATCATATTCTTTACTATATAAATCAATTAATTTTAAAAGCTTTTCTTTTTTTACTAAATCAATTTTATTTATAATTAATATAGTTTTTGCTTTATCTTCTTTTATTTTTTCTAATATTCTACTATCTCCTCTACCTATCTCATCGCTAGTTGCTTCAATTAAAAACAAAACTAAATCAGCATCTTTTAAGCTTGTAAAAGATGTATCTAACATCGTTTCATTTAATTTAGTTCTAGGCTTATGTATTCCTGGTGTATCTGTAAATATTATTTGTGAATTAGGTCTATTTACAATTCCTCTGATTGCTGTTCTAGTTGTTTGAACTTTATTTGCAATCGCTGCTACCTTTTCACCTACCAATAAATTGATTAAAGTTGATTTTCCTACATTTGTTCTTCCAATTAAAGTTACAAAACCTGATTTAAATTCTTCCATCTTTGCCTCCAGTCTCATCATATATTTTATTATACACTTTTTTTATGCTAAATTTGTAGAAATAGCTACTTAGGTAAAAATATTTTTAATTATTTCTATTTGCTAAATATTCTACACCTTTCTCATGTAATTCTTTTTCCTCTTCTTCACTAAGTATGTTAAACTCTCTTCCTGTTTTTTCTTTAAATTCTTTTACAAATTCTTTTATATTCTCTTCATTTAATTCTCTAAATATACCAGTTCCATATATATGAATATCATCATAAACTACATTTAATATATGTACTCTTTCAATTAATTTATCTATATCTTCTTTAGCTAATTTGTTTCCTTTCTTATAATCTTCTTCAAATTCTATTGGAATAGTCAATATATGTTCTGACTCTTTTCCATAGCATATATCTATATTTGTATTTTTTGAACCAACTTCAACTATAATTCTTTGCATATTTATTTCTCCTTTTTCCTCTTTTTCTATATTTATATCATACTTTTAATATTTTCTCAAATTTAAATAAAAAAAAAGAAAGTAAATTAATTACTTTCTAAATCTTCATATCAATTAATAAATTTTTTCTCTTTATCTTTCATTATTTTTATAAAATATTTTCTAACTCTAGTAAGTTAGTTATTTCAAAACTTGGTTTAATTTCTGTATTATTTTTCACTCTTTTCATATTAAACCAACAAGAATCTATCCCATTTTGAATACCACCCAAAACATCTTTTTCTAGTTCATCTCCTATTATTAACATATCATCTTTTTGATAGTTATTTATCTTCTTAAAAAATTTATCAAAAAACTCACGATGTGGTTTCATATATCCCGCTTCTTCTGCTGTAAATACAGACTTAATATATTTGATTGCATTTATACTATTTAATTTATTTTCAACTGGCTTTGCTGGTCCATTTGTTACAATATATATTTCATATTGTTTTTCATTTAAATATTTTAATATTTCTTCAGCATTTTTTATTGGAACTATACTAGTTTTTAAATATTCAATATATTTTTCGTTTATTTCTACAGCTTCCTCAAATGAACAATCAAAATACATTATAAACCTTTGTGCCCTTACCCAAGTAGTCTTTTCTTCCAAAGTTTTAAATTTATATGGATCTTTTATCTTCCCTTCTGCTCTATCTTTCCAATACTTATCATCTAATTTAATAAAATTATCTAAATTTTCCTCTGTTATCTCTTCTTTTCTGTCATTTAATATTTTCTTCATTGCATATCTTCTATTTTCATTATCATCTACTAAAGTATTATCTAAATCAAATAATAGTTTTTTATAAATTTTTGCCATAAAAATTCCTCCATAATAGTTAAAACAATTTATCCTTATATAGTTCCACTTGTCTCATCATATGTCCAATATTTCCTTCTCCTGCATATTTTTCTAAATCAAAAAAATTATCTTTTTTATCAATCCAATATAATTTATTTATTTCTTCAACTAATTTCTTTTCTTTATTTAATTTTCCTACATATAATTCCAATTCCATATCTTGCATCTTATATTCAAAATTCATAAGATTGGTTAATCTAATATCATCTTTTGTTATTCCTGTTTCTTCTTGTAACTCTCTATATGCTGCATGTAGTTCATCTTCTCCTTGTTCTACTTTTCCTCCAACAAGATTAAATTTTCCCTTAAATGGTTCTTTTTCTCTTTTACACATAAGTATTTTATCTTCTTCTTTATTATAAACAAGTATAATATTTAACTTTTTCATATCTTACTCCTAAATTTTTAATTTTAACTTTTATTTTTCTCTTTTAAATATAAAGTATATTCACTATTATCAAATTCGTCTCCATGCCCTTTACCTATTCTCTTTGTAAAACCTAATTTAGAATATATATGTTTAGCTATTTCATTCTCATCTTCTACTCCTATTGTAAATTCTGTATAACCTATATTTTCTAAATATTCTATGCAATAATTAATTAGTTCTTGTCCTAATCCTTGATTTCTATAATCTTTATCTATTCTAAAAGCTTCTAAATATGCTCTTATTCCAGCTTTTGCTTCATTTTCTAACTTATTACTTTTATAATTAGCTGTAATCTCTCCAATAATATTTTCATTATTCTCTATTGCAAATATGTCTATTTCTTTTTTCTCAAGTTTTTCTACTTGAGTATTTCTATACTTTTCCCATAGTTCTTCATTTCCTGGAAATAATCTTTTTAATTTATCAAATTCTTCTATTTCTATCTTTCTAAAATTCACTTTTTACTCCTATTTTTTTATTTCGTTTTCTATAATCCATTTAATATCTTCAATTGACTTATCTATATTAAATCTTCCATTTCCAACAGGATAATATACTGAGCAAAATTTATATTCCTTTTGTCCTATCTTTTCTTTAAATAACTTTTTCCTACATTGTGAAACAGATATTTTTTTATTAAGAACAATAGAACTTACTTGATTTTCAAATAATATAATTACTTTTGGATTTATAATTTCTATTTCTTTTTTTAATAAATCCAAATATTTTTCAAATACGCTATTGGGCAATGACCTTGCATCCACTTGAGTACATTTGCCTAAATTAGTAATAAAATATTTATGTTTTTCTACATCACTATATACTTTTTTTGCAAAATCTTCTGTCCATTCATTTCCCTTCATGCTTTTTATTTTTTTATAAATTTCTTCATCCATTAAACCAACATTATAAAATAAATCCCAAATATTCTTTGTTCCTATCCATGGTGATTTTATTCCTTTCCATTCTTTTGATGACGCTATATTTCTTGCTGTTGGATTCATAAACACAAAACATATATCAGGATTTTTTACACATCCACCATTATTAATAGAATCTAATTCTTTAGCTCCGTATTGTTTCTGTAATTTGTCATATTCTATTTTTAAATCTTCTAATGTCATTTTAATACTCCATTTATCATTTCAATTTTTTATATTTATCTTAAAGTAAGAACACTGACACATTCAATATGCTTACTAAATGGAAACATATCAACAGGTCTTATCATTTTAATTTCATATTTTTCTTCTAACTTTGCTAAATCTCTAACTAATGTTGCAGGGTTACAACTAATATATACCATTTTCTTAGGGCTTACTTTTAATATATTTTCTATACTCTTATTATCTAAACCTTTTCTTGGGGGATCTATCATAATAACATCAGGTATAACTTTTTTGTTATTTATTAAATCATCTAATATTAATTCTACATCTCCTGCAATAAATTCTGTATTATCAATTTTATTTAATTTTGCATTTTCTTTAGCATCTTCTATTGCTTCTTCTACAATTTCTATCCCATATACTTTTTTTGCATATTTTGCCATAAATAGTGATATTGTGCCTATTCCACAATACAAGTCAAAAACAACATCATCTTTAGAAATTTCTGCCGCTTCTACTCCGATATTATATAACTTCTCTGCTTGAACAGGATTTACTTGATAAAATGATAATGGTGATATTTTAAACTCATAATCTCCTAAAATATCTTTTATATAACCATTTCCATATAAATTAATATTTTCTTTTCCCATAATAACATTAGTATTTTTAGTGTTAACATTTTTAACTATTGATTTTACATTCGAAAACTTTTCTAAAACTTCTTTTACTAATTCCTCTTCTTTAGGAATTTTCTTTCCATTTATTACTAATACTAACATTACTTCATTTGATTTTAGACCAACTTTAGTTACAATATGTCTAATCAAACCTTTTCTAGTATTTTCATCATATACCGTAATTTTATTTTTTCTAATAAACTCTACAACAAATCTTGCCAATTCTTGGCTTTCCTTATTTTGAATCAAACATTCTTTTATAGGTATTATCTCATGTGTTCTATTTGCAAAAACGCCAATTACAGGATTTCCTTCTTTATCTAATCCTACTGGATATTGTGCTTTATTTCTGTAATAATATGGTTTTTCCATACCAACAGTCTCTTCTACTTCTATTTTATTTTTTAAAGTTTTATTTACTAAACTTTGAACTGCATTTTGTTTCATCTTAAGTGTTTCTTTATATTCAACATGTCTTAAGTCACAACCACCACAACGTTTATAAGTTTCACAATCACTTGCCGCCCTATGTTCTGATGATTTTATTATTTCTAATGCCTTTCCAAATGCATGTGATTTTAAAACTTTAACTATTAATATTTTTACTTTTTCACCTTTTATAGTATTTGGAATAAATATTGTAAATCCATCTATTTTTGCAATTCCTTCTCCTTCAAATCCATTATCTAGTATATCTACTATGTATTCTTTATTTTTTTCTACTGGCATTTTTCTCTCCTACTTTTCTATATAATCTATCATCTCATCTAAGTTTTTTGAATCTACAAAGCTAGCACCCTCATTAAAGATTCTAATTAGCTCTTCACTACCTTCTTTTCCTTTATTATTTTTTTCTAAAACATTTCCTACTATCTTTACAATAAACTTTTTATATCCTTTTAGTTTTCCAAAATTAATTCCACCTCTTAGATAAAACAGTTTATCATTTTCTAAACCATTTGACTTTGTTAATGTCTCTATATAATTAGCATCTTTTGAAAAAGCTCCAACAGCTCCATAACACTTTACTTTATACTTATTTCTTACTTTATTTAAGCCTTTAATTACCCCTGCACATATCCAAGCTAGATACACTATCTCATCTTGCTTATTTAATTCTCTTCTCGCTTCTTTTAATGTATAACAAGGTAAATTTATTTTTTTAGATAACATTTCAGCATATTCTTTTGTAAAACCTGTTTCACTATTATATACAATGGCTTTTACCAAACTAATCACTTCCTACCCTTATATAATAACATAAATATAGAAATGAGACAAATAAGGCCGTCCCCTATTGTCTCACATCATCTATTATTTCTTTTGTTAATTTTGTTTTATCTCTTTTTTCTGCAATAAATATTACTATTCCTACTAGTAAAAATGTTAATGCATATAAAACAATACCCATTTTCCAATTTCCTTCTACTATACTAGAACCGGCCATAGTTGACGATATCATAGATGGAATTCTTGCAAATGTTGAAATGGCTATAAATCTTAATGGTTTAATTGGAAGTAATCCTCCAATATATACTAATAAGTCCTTTGGAGTTCCCGGAATTAGGAATAATATTAACATTATATATTCCACTCTTTTTGGATGTTTAAACATTTTACTGTTTTCTAGTTTTTTTATCTTTTCTTCACTACATACTCCATAAACAAAACTTCTTCCTAATTTTCTTACTGCAAAAAATATTAATGCTGTTATTAAAAATACTGATAGCAATAAAAATATTAACCCACCTATTGGTCCATAGCACATTCCCGCTAAGATTTCTATTGGTTCTCCTGGAAGTATTGGAAGTAATATTTGTACTCCTTGTAAACCTAATAAAATAAGCATTCCTGTGAATCCTGAAGATTGTATTTGTTCTTTAAATGCTTCTCTTCCTTGTTCATCAAATAGTTCTTTTGCCTTTGGAAATAAATATATTGTTAAAGCAATCAGTAATAAAATTGCAATTATTAATACTACTATTTTCAAAACTTTATATTTCTTCTTATTTTCACTCAAAATTATCGTATCTCCTTTGTATTTATCTTCTATAGTCAAACTAGAAATATTATAGCATATAATATAAATATTTCAATAATAGTAATATTATTTCTCAATTTATTGACTCTTTTTACAATATATTTTGCAAGAAATCTTATAAGATATGTACAACATAAGTATTGTTGTAATTATTAATATAATCAATCCATAGTTTGATAAGAAATTACCTATTGCCTCTATATTTATACCTAATTTTAAATGTGAAAATAAAAATGCTCCTCCAACAATAATTGCAATTATTAAAAATATAAGTATAAACATTTGTATTCTTCCTTTTTCTGCTCCCCATTTATATATACTAGGAATTTGAATTGCTTCTACTAAAGCAATCCCAAACGTTCCTGATAATGTTGTTATAAGCAAACTGTTATATTCAATAACTACTTGAAATTCTGGATTTACAATTCTTATTAAAGTGTTAACTAATATTGTAAGTATTATTCCAATTATTCCACCTAATATCATAGAACTTATTACTAAAATATATTTTTCTTTAACTATTTCTTTTCTATTTGTAGGAAATGATAATATAAAACTATCCGCCTTTGCTATTTCATCATAATTAAATGTTGATAAAACTATCATTCCCATTGCTGTTGATACTGCAATAGGCATAAATTGAACCATTCCTTTATTAAATGCACTAAATATTGCAAGAAAAGCAATTATGATAAAAAGAGATTGTTTATAACTAGCTAAATTTAATAAATCCTTTTTTAGTAAACCTTTTATTACATTCATTCTATTTATCCCCCTTTAAATAAAATAACATTATATCTTCTATATTAGGTTTATCTATTATACTGTTTCTGTACTTATTTCTAAATTTTTCTTTATTTTCTACTAATACCTCATACTGATATTTTCCTTTTTTGTAAAAAATATAGTCATCTCTATCAAATTTTTCAAATTCTTCTTTTGAAGTCTTAACAATTCCATAGTTTTCTAATATTTCTCCTGTTTCTTTATAGAAAACCAAACTTCCATTATCTATTAAAATAATATAATCTGCAATATGTTCTAAATCACTTGTTATATGTGTAGAAATAAGTATAGACCTTGTTTCATCTTCTTCTATATAACTTCTAAATATATCTAATATTTCATTCCTAACAACAGGATCCAAACCACTTGTTGGTTCATCTAAAATTAATAATTTAGGACTATGTGCCATTACAGTTGCAATTTTCAGCTTCATTTTCATTCCACTTGAGAAATCTTTCATCATTTTATTATCTGGTAAATTAAACGTTTTTAGATATTCCTTAAATTTTTCTTCAGACCAATTTTTATAAATATCTTTCATTACACTGTTTATATTTTTTGCTGTTAGATAATCTGATAAAAAACTATCATCTAATACAGTCCCTATTTGTTCTTTTATTTCTTTTTCTGATTTCTTTATATCTTTTCCAAATATTTTTACTTCTCCATCTGAATTTATAATATTTAGTATTGATTTTATTGTTGTAGTTTTTCCGTGCACCATTTTCTCCGATAAGACCTACTATACTACCCTCTGGAACATTAAAACTTATATTTCTTAATGAAAAATCCTTGTATATTTTAGATAAGTTTTTAACTTCTATTGCATTTTCCATTTATTTATCCTCCTCAAATATAATTTTAAATATTTCTTTTACATCTTCACTACTTATGCCTGCAACAAGAGCTATATCTTTTATTTTTTCTACATAGCCTTGAATTTCTTTTAGCTTTTCTTCTCTTAATAATTCTAAGTTTTTAGGTGCTACAAAACTTCCTTTTCCTTGCACTGTTTTTATAAATCCTTCTTGTTCTAGTTCATCATAGGCTTTTTTTACTGTTAAAAAACTTATTTTTAGTTCATTTGCTAATCCTCTAACAGATGGAAGCATTTCATCTTCTTTTAGCTCATTTGAAAATATCGCTTGTTTTATAGCTTGTGTTATCTGCTCATATAAAGGCACACTACTACTATTACTTATAATAATATTCATATTCTCCTCCTTAACTGTTATGTGTATAATATAACAGTATATAACATTTGTCAATAGATTTTATAGAAATTTGAAAAGAAATTAATTTAATGCTATAATTTCTAAGTAATTTCAGTTTGTATATTCTTAAAACTAATTAGTTATAAGAAGTATTCTCTAACTTATGCACTATTTCATTTGAAACATTTCACCACTAAGGTTGGAGGTAGCTATGTTAAGGCAATTGGCTCCATGGGTACTTATTATGATAATAAGTACTATTTTGTCTGATGTATTTGGACTATGCACACAATTTTTTAATTTTTGGTATCTAAGTATTTGTGTCTCTTTGTATACAATCATTTATACTAGCAGTATTTGGTCCAAAAATGGTAAAAGAAATGAAATCAACCTATCATATAGAGATGGTTATGACTTTGACTACATCATGCAGTATGTAATTATTTTCTTTGCAATAATGATTGTCACTTTTATAATCTCTCAAATCTTAGGCATTGATTTCTTTGTTGCACATGCTTTTGTATATCTTGGGGAAACTTTAAATTATAATCCCCTAGAAATCCAAAGCTAAAATTTGCATTATACAAAAGAAGCCTAAAAGACAGACCATTATCTCAAAAATGGTCTGCCTTTTATATTTTTTATATCTTATATTTACTCATTTTTATTTTATATAATCATTTTTAGAGTTATATGATGTACATATATATGTCTGATATTTATATTTTAAACTTTCATATGCTGTTTTAGCTGTGTCTTTATCTTTAAATATTCCATATACAGCTGAGCCTGAACCTGTCATTAATGATGAAATTGCACCATTATTTATAAGTTGTTGTTTTATACTTTGTATTAATTCTTTTTTATCAATTACATCTTCAAAAGCATTATATAAATTACTTGCTAACATTTCTATATTAGATTTTTCTAATGCTTTTACTATTTCTTTTGTTGTATCTTTTTGCCATATCTTTTTTGTATCTATTTTTTTATACATATCTTTTGTGCTACATGATATCTCCGGTTTTATAACTACAATATAATATTTAAAATTTGTATCTAGCTTTGTAATTACATCTCCAATCCCTTCTGCAATTATTGCTTTATTGTAAAAACAAGGAATTACATCTGCTCCTAATTCTTTTCCTAAATCTAACATATCTTCTTTTGATAATTTTAAATCAAATAATCTATTCATTAATACAATAAAAGCTGCACAGTCTGTACTTCCTCCTGCCATTCCTGCTTGCATAGGAATATTTTTATTTAATCTTACTTGAACTCCTGTAATATTTTTATATTTTTCTTTTAATTTTATATATGCTTTATATATAATATTTTCTTCATTGTTTATCTCTCCTATATTTGTAATCATCTTAAATTCATTTTTATTTATCTTTTTTAGAAATATTTCATCATATAAATTAATTTTTTGAAATACTGATTTTATGTTATGATAATTATCTTCTCTTTTATCTAAGACTAATAAATTTAGATTTATCTTTGCTCTAGCTTTTATATATAATTCATTCATAATTCTCTCCAATTAAAATAAATTATTTTCTATAACTTCTAACTTATACATTTTTTAGACTTTTCTTATTTTCTTTCTCTAACTGCTTTAAGCTCTTTTCAGGAGTAGGTAAATCTTCTGGCATAGTTCCGTCCTGCTTCCTTAATGGCTTTTCTAACAATTTTACCAATATTATAATGAGTTTTATTTGCCTCTTTTTCAGTTTGTATATTATCTTTCCTTATTTTTTGTTCTGTTTGAGAAATTCTAAATAGATTTGCAATAAGTTCATCACTTCCCATATTATCTAAAATATCTTCTCTATATCTTAAACCTTTCCTTTTAGCAATATCATCAGCAGTTTCTCCATTATATAAGCCTTTATAACCGTAATTATGGAATTTATCAAAATTTCTAACACCTGCATTTTTAGCTGTTTGATTAAGTGAATAGTTTCCTTTTTTAGTTAAGTTTCTTTGGTAAAATCTCTTTTCATCTTCTGTTAGTGAACTATATTCTTTTTCACTAATCTCTTGCTTTCTAGTTTGAACTGCAAAATATGTTTGTGCTAATGCAACAATTTTTAATCTTGGATTTGCGTTTTGAGCTATAAGATAGCAAGCATATCTTGTTAATTTATAATCTTTTTGTTTCCTCTTCGCACCAGAGCCTATTTCTACCATTTTGTTGCTGACAACAAAATGGTCAACATCAGTTATCCCAGAGTTTTGGCAAGCCACCTTCGCTTTTTCTATTACCGCATCAAAATATCTCCAATCTTTATAACTTAAAACTTTCATTAATTCTCTCGCATACCAAAATTCGACTCCATTTTCGTCAATATGTTTTATATTTTCGAAATTTCTATTATTATAGTTTTCTTCTTTCTCTAATTGTTTCATTTAATATCCCATCCTTTTACCAATATAGTGTATCTTGATATATAGGTTAATATAATCTTAAAAATCTATTTCTCTTAACTAATCATATAATAAAACTTTTTAATGCTGAAATATTAAGAAATAAATTAATAAAAATTGTTTGAAAATAAAAATTAATAATAAATAATCCTAAAGTGATTTATATTTTATAATTGTATAGAATTTAATGGTGCGGACGAAGGGACTGTTTCAATATCTTTGTATTTCTATGTAAAACCTTTATTTTAGTACTTATATCAATTTTAATCTTCTTTTTTTCGGATAAATTGAATGTTTTATATAGTTTTTCAACCATTTTACTCTAAAATTACCCAAGAAATTTATTTCTTATTTTTCCAAATTGTAACACTTTTTTCTTAAAAAAGCAACAGGAATTAAAGTCATAAATGTAAAAAAAGTCTACTCGAAAGTAAGACTTTTTTAGAAAGTTTTGAAATTTTCTTACAATTTTATTGTACTACTTTTTTATAAAACTTTTGGATTGAAACTCATTAAAAAGAACTATTGCTAGTTTTTACTATTATCATTGTTACTTTTGTTGTTTTTATATCTATTATTTTTTGTTTGTCTTATCTTGTTATTATTTTCTAATATGGTATTTAGAGCATTTGTTAAATTATCCTTAAACAAATATTTTACGATTACTCGTACTAATATAAAGACTTCTGCAATACCTCCTGATATAAAAATATTAAAAGTAGTATCTGAATATGTAAGAAGTCCACAGCCCTTCAATATAAAAACAGTTATTAAAGCAATCAATTGAATACATAGTATTACTATCAAAATAATTGCATATTTTTCTTTCAAATCTTGATCTCTTTCAATAGTATCTGAAAAAAGTTCTAATATTCGATCATTCATGTCCCATTTTTTTGAAACTTCATCTATTGGTTTAGTATCTTCACCATCTGAAATATTTGTTATTTCATTTTTGTCTTTAAACATATTTAATATTATGTCATATTTCTCTTTTGTTCCTTTTGCAGGATTTTTATGTTTCATAGTAATCCTAATATATCCAATCTTACAGTCATAGCAGAAATAGAAACATCAAATATTTCAGCTAATTCTTTTATTGAGTTGTTTTCTTTGTGCATTTTTTCTAAAAGAGTTCTATTCATTAGAAGTGCTCCTGCAAAATAATCTACTTCTTTCTCTTTTCTTCTTAAATCCTCTATATTTGCTTTATCATTATTAATACTTCTATACATAATATCTACATGAATTTCTTCGCTTTTTAAAAAATTTTGATGTAGAAAATAATGTCCTAATTCATGTGCTACAGTAAATCTTTGTCTTGATTTTATATCGTTTTTATTTACTAAAATTTCAAATTTGTTTTCTTCTTTTTTATATCTAATGGCTCCAGAAATCTTTTTATTTAAGTCTCCTTCATAAACTTTTATATCATTTGAATTTGCAATTTTTACCACATCTACGGGAATTCTATACATATCATTATTCATTAAAATCTCTGAAGTTAACTCTTCTAATTCTTGATTAATTTTACTCATATAAATCCCCCCTCTATATTATTCATTATGTGCATTACCAAATTTGTATATATTATATATTATTGAATTTTAGAAATCAATATACTTTTTAAACTTTATTTTTTCAAAATTTTAAGGAAATTTAACCTTTGAGAATCAAAAATAGCCCCTGTTTTCTTCTTAGCAATATACTTACTTTTTCTTTTAATGTTTATTAACATTACATTTTAGTAAAAAATTTACTATAATATATTTAAAATTTATAATAAAAGTAAAAATCAAAGAAAAAAGAATTAAATATATTTATCTTTAGCTTTGAATCTTATTTCCAAGTTAATCTCTTTATATTCTTTTTTATCAATAAATGTATATGCTATAACTATTACTTTTTGCCTAAGCATATCTATCAGTTTTAACTACGTAAAATAATCTATGCTAGAATTAACATTTCTTATAATTTTACTTTTGTAAGAATCATGTATGTATATCTTATGCCATTTAAATTAGATTTAGAATATAAATAAGTTCTATTTCTTAGTCTTCTTATAAAGTAGGTTGATTGCAAAAGAACCCAAAGAGCTAGACAGACATAGATTTATTACTCTTTCCGCTTCTATTAATAATTTATTAGCGGACTTTAAACTTGACCTCCCTAATGATAAATATATATTTTTTGAATTAATAAATTTTAATTCGTATACAAAATGGTAAAAAATTGGCAAGAAAAAAATGATATAGAACCAATTTTAACAGTACATGAATTAAGACACTCTCATTCTACTTTGTTATTGCAGCTAGGTGTACCCGTAAAATATATTTCTAAACGTTTAGGACATTTATCTACAAAAGTAACAGAAGATACTTATATAGAATATCTAAAAGAAGATGATAGCTACGTTGCTAATGTAATAGATAAGATATAATTACCCAAAAATTACCCGAAAATAAAAAAATAGCCCTTGAAATCTAAATATTTCAAGGGTTATATGCTTTAAAATGGTGCGGATGAAGGGACTTGAACCCCCACGCCATAGGCACTGGTTCCTAAGACCAGCGCGTCTACCAGTTCCGCCACATCCGCATAAAAATATATTTAACTGACAATAATTATATTAGCACAAAAAACCTCGTTTTGTCAAGTGATTTTTAAAAATTAAAGTACAAAATAAGTCCACCTATTATTGCTATTAAAAAACCTAATATTTTTAATCCACTAGAACCCTCATTTTGGTCACCAAAGCCAAAAAATTTCTTTGTAATTATTCTTGCATCATATATTAAGATTACTCCTGCAAGCACCATAACAACTGCTATTAAAGTAATAATTGCTTTTAACATTTTATCTACATCCTTTTTTATTTCTTCTATATAAATATACTATTTTCCTTGTAAAAAGTCAACAAAATGATAACTTCTTACAAGGAAAATTGTTATATCTCGATTCTTTTTGTAAATTTATCTCTGATTAAATCTTTTAATAATTTATTTTCTGGTTTTTCTAATTTTGGATCATCTAGTAATATCTTCATTGCAACACTTTGAACCATCTTTAACATATCAACATCTTCAAATAGATTTGCAATCTTAAATTCTGGAAGTCCATGTTGCATTGTACCAAAGAAATCTCCTGAGCCTCTTAACTCTAGGTCCTTTTCAGAAATAACGAACCCATCATTAGTCTCACACATAACTTTCATTCTTTTACGTACATTCTCACTCTTACCTTCAAATTTTAAAATACAATATGATTGATAATCTCCTCTTCCCACTCTTCCTCTTAATTGGTGAAGTTGTGCTAATCCAAATCTTTCTGCATTTTCTATTACCATTATATTACTATTTGGAACATCTACACCAACTTCTATTACTGTTGTAGATATTAATATATCAATCTCATGTTTCTTAAACCTCTCCATTATATCGTCTTTTTCTTTAGGCTTCATTTTTCCATGTATATATTCAACTCTATACTCTGGAAATACTTCTTTACTATACGTCTCATAAATCTTTTCTACAGATTTTAAATCCATTTCTTCATTTTCTTCAACTAAAGGACATACAATATATGCTTGTCTTCCTTCTTCTATTTGCTTTTTTATAAAAGCATTTACTCTATCTGTCATATTTTTATTTACTGCAAATGTTTCTATCTTTTTTCTATTTGGTGGTAATTCATCAATTATTGATATATCCAAATCACCATATAATATTAAAGCTAAAGTTCTTGGTATTGGTGTTGCTGTCATTACTAATACATCTGGATTTTCTCCTTTTTCTGCGATTTTAGTTCTTTGTTTTACACCAAATCTATGTTGCTCATCTGTTACAACTAGTCCTAAGTTTTTAAATATTACATTATCTTCTATAATTGCATGTGTGCCAATTAAAATATCTATTTCACCATTTTTTAATCTTTCTAATATATCTTCCTTCTTCTTTTTAGTTATTCCTGATATTAACAACTCACATCTAATACCTAAGTTATCTAAAATACCTTTAAAGTTTTCTAAATGTTGAGTTGCTAAAATTGCAGTTGGTGCCATAATTGCTGCTTGATATCCTGATTTTACGGCTTTATATGCAGCACACATTGCAACAACAGTTTTTCCTGAACCTACATCTCCTTGTAGTAATCTATTCATATTCTTAGTGCTTTCCATATCACTATCAATTTCTTCTAATACCCTTAACTGTGCTTTTGTTAATTTAAAAGGTAAAGTATTTATTACATCTGACATTTTGGCATCTTTAGAAAATTCTATACCCTTTATATCATTATTATAACTATTTTTTAATTCTAACAATGCAAGTTGTACTGATAATAATTCTTCAAATACCAATCTATTTCTTGCAATATTAAAATCTTTAAACTCATCTGGAAAATGAATATGTTTAGTTGCATTATTTATATCCTCTAAGTTATATTCTTTTAATAAATAATCAGGTAAAATCTCTGGCAAATTACCATATACTTCTTTTATCCCAGCTTCCATAATCTTTCTTAATTGATTTTGTGAAAGATTATATGTTAGTGGATATATTGGTATAATTCTTCCTGTATTTTGTGTTTTCTCTTCTGTATCAAATACAGGTGAATTAAATGTTACTTTTCCTGTTTTCCTACTTACTTTTCCAAAGAACTTATATTTATGCCCTACAACAAATTTATCTTTTAGATATGGTTGATTAAACCATGTAATTAAAGCAGAATCAGTCTCATCTCTAACAAGCAGCCTTTGCATAGTTTTTCCTTTTAGTCTAATATTGTTTAATCTACTACAAGCAACCGCTTCTACTAAAACTTCTTCGCCATCTTCACAATCGCAAAGGTATTTTGGCTTACTTCTATCTTCATATGTTCTTGGATAATATGTAATTAAATCTTTTAGAGTAAATATTCCGAAGTTTATTTAAAAGTAGAACTCTATTAGGTCCTACTCCTTTTATATATTTTACATCTTTATTTAAATCTATCATTTAAAACTCCTTTTATTTTAAGGATATTTTTATTTCTAATATTCTCATTTTATAATATTTTTACTAACTTAAAGTCTAATCCATCCGCACTAACTAATTTAAAGTTAATTCCAAAATGTTCTCCTTCTACAGCTTCTTTTATAGATGTACTATGTAAATGTCCATAATAACATCTTTTTATATTATATTTTTTCAATATTCTTAGCATATCATTTAATTCATTATTAATAATAGTAGCTCTTGTAATTGGTGGATAGTGAGTAAATGCAATAAATTCTTTATCTTCCCCATATCTTTTTATTCCATCTTGGATAGATAATTCTAATCTTATTGCTTCTCTTTTAAATAATCGTATATCTTCTGATTCGTCTGTCATACTCCATCCTCTTGCTCCTACAATTACTTTTCCTTCAAATTCATAAGAATTATTATAAAGAAAATCTATATCATTAAAATTATTTTCTTCTAAAAATTCTCTCATTTTATTTAAAGTACTCCACCAATAATCATGATTACCTTTAAGTAACAATTTCTTTCCAGGTAATTCATTTAAATATTTAAAATCTTCATCTGTATCTTTTAAATAAGTAGCCCAAGAAAAATCTCCTGGCAATACCACCAAGTCATCTTTGCCTACTTTTTCTAGCCAATCTTTCTTTATTTTTTCTTCATGTCCATTCCAATTTTCCCCAAATATACTCATTGGCTTATTTTCTTTAAAAGATAAGTGTAAATCACCTATTGTATAAATCATCTACTACTCTCCTAATAATTCATTTCTTTGTTCTTTTACTTCTTCACTTAATTTTTTACCACAAAAATTACAACGGTCTAATTCTTCTGCACATTTGTCACATATATCTTCTCTCATTCCTGAATCTTCAAACTCAGCTCCACAAATAGCACATGTATGCTTAACTAAATCTCTTGTTGCCATATGTAAAACAGAATCACAATATTCATCTCCAAATATCTCTTCTGCTTTTGCTTCTTTATTATTTCTTCTACTAAAACTAAATACCATTACTCCTGCAGCAACTACTATAATAATTCCTATTATAAGGATTAACCATTTTTTATAAAAACCTTTTTTATAATTTATATCCTCTTCTTGTTTTTCTTCTTTTATTTCTTTTTCTTTGTTATCTTCCTCTTTCATTTTCTTATCCTTTCTTTAGTTTATTTTTAAATTAGGTACAGCATTTAATTCTAGTCCATTTCTTTTACCATTTATAAAATTATAATACCCGCTTGACGCTATCATTGCTGCATTATCTGTACATAGCTTCAAATCTGGCATATATACTTTTATTCCTTCTTTTTCTAACTCTAAAAAAGCTTTTCTTATATATGAATTTGCAGATACTCCTCCTGCTAGACTAATTTTTCTTAGTCCTGTTTTTTCTACTGCTCTTTTTACATGTTCCATTAAAGTTTCTGTTACGTTTTTCTCGAAACTTGCACATAAATCAGCTTTATTTATATCAGGATTTTTATGGTGTAAATTTATTACTGCTGTTTTTATTCCACTAAAACTAAAATCTAAAGTTTCCTCAGAAAAATGAGTTTTTGGAAGTTCTATACATGCTTTACCTTCCTTAGCTAACTTGTCTACTTTTGGTCCACCTGGATATCCTAAACCTACTACTCTTGCAACTTTATCAAAAGCTTCTCCTATTGCATCGTCTCTTGTTTTACCTAAGACTTCAAATTCTGTGTAGTTTTTTACATGTATTATTTGAGTATTTCCTCCTGACATCATTACACATAAAAATGGTGGTTCTAACTCTTTATAAGTTAAGTAATTTGCTGCAATATGACCTTCTATATGATTTACTCCAACTAATGGAATATTATTTGCAAACGCTAAAGCTTTTGCGTAAGATAATCCAACAAGCAAAGCTCCTACTAAACCTGGTCCATATGTTGGTGTAATTGCTGAGATTTCAGATAATTCCACATTTGCATCATGCATAGCTTTTTTATAGACTCTTGATATTGCTTCTATATGATTCCTTGATGCTATTTCTGGAACTACTCCTCCATATTTTTCATGTATAGGTATTTGTGTATCTATTACATTTGATAAAATTTCTCTACCATTTCTTACTATTGCAACTGATGTTTCATCACAACTTGATTCAATTCCGCATTGTTAAAATGTCTTTCATTAATTTCTTCCCTTTCCTATACTAATACAGGCTTTAAACACCAAAAAGCATCTAAAACCTGCTAAAAAACTATAATATTAAACTACATATATTCATTATTCCTGTTGCCAGCCAAGATATTGCAGGTGATATAATTCTTCCTGCTAATCCTGATATCCATAAAACTATAAATACAAGATAAAATATTTGCTCATTATTTATAAAGAATTGTTTAGCTTTATAAGGTAAAAATGGCATAATTATCTTTGAACCATCTAATGGTGGTAATGGTATTAAGTTAAATACTCCCAATCCTACATTTGTTAATATTGTTGATTGTATCATTAGCATTATTATACTTCCTACTGTAGATGCTAAAAATGCTTCTCCTACAAATTTATATGCTAAACAATATATAATTCCAAATACAAATGCAAGAATTATATTCATCAATGGTCCAGCTGCTGATACTATCGCTTCTCCTTTTTCCATTGAAATCTTTCTCGTATAATTACTTGGATTTACATGTACAGGTTTTCCCCAACCAATACCAAGAAAAACAAGCATTAAAGTTCCTATTGGGTCTAAATGTGCAAATGGATTTAAGCTTAGTCTTCCTTCCATTTTGGCAGTATTATCTCCTAATTTATATGCAACTATCCCATGTGCAAACTCATGGAATGTTATTGCTATCAATACTCCAGGTATTCCTAATAGCAACGAAAATAACGCTCCAGGACTAGTCATAAGGCTAGTTATTGATATTAATACTAATATCGCAATTACTATATAAAGTACTCTTTTATCATATGAAAAATTAAACATATTATCTCCTTTGTTATCCCCTTAATATCTATAAAAAATTAGTTAAGTGGCTTCATTGTTGGGAATAATAGCACATCTCTTATTGACGCTGAATCTGTAAGTAACATTACTAATCTGTCTATTCCTATTCCTTCTCCTCCTGTTGGTGGTAATCCATATTCAAGAGCAGTAACGAAGTCTTCATCCATCATTCCAGCTTCATCATCACCATTTTCTCTTGCTCTTATTTCTTCTTTAAATCTCTCATATTGGTCTATTGGGTCATTTAATTCTGAGAATGCATTTCCATATTCACGTCCACCAATAAATGCTTCAAATCTTTGTGTTAAACGAGGATCATCTTTACATTTTTTAGCAAGTGGTGATATTTCTATTGGATAATCATAAATAAATGTTGGTTGTACTAATGTTTTTTCTACATATTCATCAAAGAACAAACTAATTACATTTCCTCTTGTTTCTTTTCCATTTGGAATTTCTATATCTCTTTCTTTAGCTAAGCGGACAGCTTCTTCATCAGTATTAATAGTATTAAAATCAACTCCTGTTACTTCTTTTATACTATCTATCATACTGATTCTCTTCCATTTTCCACCTAATTCTATTTCTGTTCCTTGATATGTTATTTTAGTTGTTCCACATACTTTCATGGCACATCTTTGGAATATTTCTTCTGTTATATCCATCATGTCATGATAATCTTGATATGCTGAATAGAACTCAATAGAAGTAAATTCTGGATTATGTCTTATATCCATTCCTTCATTTCTAAATATTCTTCCTATTTCATATACTTTATCATATCCACCAACTATTAATCTCTTTAAGTTTAATTCTGTTGCTATTCTTAAATACATATCTATATCTAATGTATTATGGTGTGTTACAAATGGTCTTGCTGTTGCTCCACCTGATATTGTGTTCAATATCGGCGTTTCAACCTCTAAATATCCTTTTTCATTTAAGATATTTCTTATTTCATTTATTATTTGTGTTCTTTTTATAAATGTTTCTTTTACTTCTGGATTCATTATTAAATCTACATATCTTTGTCTATATCTTAAATC
>CALXXB010000025.1 GCA_944392525.1 uncultured Clostridia bacterium
GAAAATATTTGAACTGCTTTTCTTTTTATTATTTCTAACTCATTATTCATATTATATACTCTTCCTTTCCTTTCTTATTTTTTGTATATTATATGAATTTTCGTAGAAGAACCCTTGGATTATTGTTTTCATTCTAAACCACTGGGTCATAGCATCACCTCCCTAAAGTTCAAAAAAGCTAGTCCATCCATTAAAGGACGAACTAGCTCGTGGTACCACCTTTATTTACAATATTAATATATTGCCTCATTTAAGCTTCTTCGTAGCTACACGTTAGTTATTATAAGAATTGTAATTCAAATTTTATATTCTGATAATTTCCACCAACCATTATCTCTCTATAAGTTACTATAAAATTCTACTTAGATTCTTTTTAAAACACAACTAAATTAATATGTTACTATTTTACCATCATTTACCAAATAAGTCAACATTGCTTTATAGTATAATCTATGTATCTTTGTTAATAAAATATTATCAATAGTTTTTTCAAAATTTTTTATTTTATTCTGTGAAGAATAATGAATCTATTATAAAATCTCCAACTCCTTGCCATTCTTCTTGTAATTCTTGTGTACAATTAAACGTAATTATCACTAACTTATCATTATAAGAGAAAAAAATTGTGTTATTATATATTTTAGAATCTTCACTATTATTTATTGATTTAATTTGTCCTACATTATGATTATCTACTTCATAATAATTCGAACTTATAACTTCACTATTATTCTCTTTAAGCAATCCTTCCATATATGTTTTATATTTTTTTATACCCACATTTTTCATATCATTATCAGTCATATTTATTGTGACATTAATTGTTGTCTCTTCATTTGAAAATACTACCTCTGGCACATCTCCACTATATTTTTGATTAATCATTTCTGCATTTAATTGTTTAAAACTTGTAGGGACTTTTATAAAAAATTTATTATCTTCTACACGTATATATTCTGTTTCTACTTCCGTACCACCTGTGGTTGTTGTAACCAATGTATCTAATTTTTCACTTTCCTTTTCTAATTCTTTTGTTTCCTTGTTAACAATAACTTGTATTATAATAGAAACAATTATAATTATTAAACATATACTAAAGAAAATTGCCATCCCTAATTTCTTTTTATCCATAATATCATCCCTTTTTTCTTGCATAATAACATAAAAGCATGCAATTATCAAATAATTACATGCTTTTTATTTATTTTTACTATTCTTTATCAAACTTAAATAAATTCAAACCTATTTCTTCATCAAAATATCTGTCTACTTTTCCATCAATAATGTTAATAACCATTTCACATGTTGCACTTACTATTGCTCTATTTAAATGTCCTCCAAAAGTTTCTCCCTTATCATTTGCTGCACTAAAGTGTATATGTGTATAAAATTCATCATTCATTGTATTTATAGTTCCTGTCAAAGAAACTATTTCAAAATCTCCTTTAAAGTTATTTGAATAATACTTTTTCTCAGCTGTTTTAAATACTCCAACTGTAAAATCATTAGTTGCACCTAAAGCATTTACATTCGCAAGTTTAATGTTTTCTCTTAATGCTATTTCTTTTATTTGTTCTAATATTTCCTCCCCTTTATCAATTCTTGCAACTATTGTATTATTAAATCTTCTATATTCCATATTCTCTTGCCTCCTGTTTTTCTATTTTATATCAACATATGTATATTATCACAAAAACAACTATTTTTCAAATAGATATTAGCTTATATTTCAGTCTCTTCCCAAAATTTACAGATTATTTTTGCTAATTCTTTTGGATTATCTATATTTGCTTCATGTGATGAGTTTTCTATAATCTCTAATTCACTGTCCTTTATATGCTCATAAAGTAATCTACTACTTTCCAAATTTGATTTATCATTCTCACCGCATAAAATAAGTGTCTTGCACTCTATTTTATCTAAATTACTTTTTATATCTAAATCAGCCATTGAATTTACTAACTCTATAAAGGATTTCTTCTCACACCCCATTTTTGTAAATGTACTTTTAGGCATGAACTTAAATACTATATTTTGAAGTTTAAAAAGTTTTTTAGGTATCTCATAAGGAGTACCTATTATTATAAGAGAATTCACTTTATCAGGATATTGTTTTGCATAATCTATTGCTAATATTCCTCCTAAAGAAAGCCCACATAAATTCAATCCTTCTTCTTTAGCATTGCAGTAAGAAGAAAAAGCCTTATATAGATTTTTATAATTCATTTCTTCTTTTACTAAACCAAATAAATTAGGGCACAAAACCTTTACATCATCATTCAATTCTTTTATTACTTTATCCCAAGCTTTCTCATCCTGTCCTAATCCATGTATCAATATATTTTTCATATTATTTTCACCTTAATATTCTTATATTTGTTTACATACATCTATCCATTTTTCATAATTAGATGCTTTTTCCAACTCTTCAATAGTTAATTTTACCGCACTATTTGAGCTACCACAAGCAGGATAAATTATATCAAACCTTTTTAGAGAATCATCCAAATAAACAGTTACTCCTTCTTTTATTCCAAAAGGACAAACTCCACCTACACTGTGGCCTATTAAATTTTCAACATCTGAAAAAGGTATCATCTTTGCCTTTTTATGAAATTCAGCTTTATATTTACTATTATCTATTTTACAATCACCTGCAACTACAATTAAAATTGGTTTATCATCCACAATAAAAGATAATGTTTTTGCTATTTTTTCTTCCTCACATCCTACTGCTTTTGCTGCCTCTTCAACAGTTGCAGAAGAAACTGGGAATTCCATTACTTTATTTTCTAATCCATATTCTTTTAAATATTCCTTTGCTCTTTCAAATGACATCTTTCTTCTCTCCTTTATAATTATTGCCTTTATTTTTTATTATTTTTAAGTTAAATCTACTACATCTTCATTTAAAATATCTACATCTACAAAATATTGCTTTTTCTTATTAGGATTTATATATACAGGAAACATCTTTATGTTTCTTTCTTCTATCAATCTTTCTGGATTAAAGTATATGTTCTTACTTCTTAATAAATACTTCTTTCCATCTTCTGGATTGTTCCACTGAACAATAACGTTATATGGATTTCTTCTATTTACCGCGATATTTCTATTTATAATAGTTTCTGAATAAGTTGCATATACAAGTTCACCATTTTCTCTTAACCATTTTTCTTTCTTTTTCTTATGTGATATATAAGCTAGCCCTATTACACCTATTAAAAGAAATATACTTCCTATTCCTGGTAATATCAAATACAACAAATCTAATAATTTTGATCCGATTTTATTTACATCTTCTTTATCATAATAGATTTCGATTTCATCTCCGACATGAAAATCAGAAGAATATCCACTGAAGCTAGATTCATGTTCTTCTCCTTCTACATTATAAGATACGGTTGTTCCATTACCTGTATCTGTTATTATACCTACTGTATCTACTTTGTTTTTATAATTATTACATACACAAAAAAATACAATCAAACCTATTATAACAAATATTGCTCCTATAGTAGTAAATACACTCCATAGAAGTTTTATGACTTTCTCTCCATTCATATTGTTTTTCCCCTTTCTTATTACTTTTATAAATTTATATTTTTAATAATTTCATTAACAGTTTTGTCATCTAATTTAAAATCCGTATTTACAAAGCCTATTTCTTTATATACTCCTTCTTTTCTATGGAAATCTGTACCTACTGTTACAAACAAATTGTTTTCTCTAGCAAATTTATTCCACTTGTCTGTTTCATCAATTATTTTTCCATTTGTATCTACAAACAAATAATTTGCTTCTATTCCATCTGGCTTCATTTCTTTTACTAATTTTAATATATCCTCATCTGTGAAATTATCTTGGTAAACATATGCTACAGGATGAGCAAGAACTACTTTTCCTCCTGCTTTTCTAATAACTTCAGCTACTTCTTTTGGCGTATGGCTTCTCTTTTTCACATATGCTGGACAGTTTTCATTCATAATAGTTTCTATAAATTCACCCTTATTTGGAATGTGTCCGAAATCTAACATTAATTTTTCTCTGTTCTCTTCATTTTCCACAATATCTAGTGCAATATGAGCTTTAGTCACTGAATCTATTTTATCTAATTTTTCTACATTTACTAAATACCCTAATTCATTTAACTTCTTTGCCACATTGTGTAAATATTCATGTCTTGAATTTCTAATTCCAAATAATGTTTCTTTAAGTTCTTTACTATTTAAATCAAAATTATATCCAAGTACATGAATTCCAGCTTTTTCATTTTTACTTGATATTTCCACTCCACAAATAAGTTTTATATTTTTACTCTCAGCATAAGAAAACAACTGGGGTGTATAACTATTAATCGTATCATGGTCTGTTATTGAAATAACTGAAACACCATTTTTATTTGCTTCATCTATTACTTCTTTAGGACTTAAAGCTCCATCTGAAATATTTGTATGTATATGTAAATCTATTATCATCTTCATCCCCTCTTATTTTAAATTTTCTACAACCTAATAATAACACAAGGAAGAGCATTTTTTCAACAATTACTCTTCCTTTATTCATTTTTTATTCGCTACATAAAAAGTTCATTACCAAATCTATAATTATTTCTTTTTCTTTAGGGTTTGACTCTGCAATTAATAATGTTAAAGCTGCTAATGTATTATTATCTATTGTTTGATTACCATTTTTATACAAAATTCCGTAAAAGTTTAAAAAATATATAAATAATGTCGCTGCAATTCTTTTATTTCCATCTGCAAATACATGATTTTTAACAACCAAATATAAGAAATTTGCACCTTTTTCCTCTATACTTTTTTTTCCTCCAAATGTTTGATAAATGTTACCTATAATTGCTTCTAATCCTTTATCTCTTTCTACTGCAAATAAGGAACTTTCTTGATTAAACCTAAGTTTGTTAATTATGTTTATGCAATCATCATACTTAATTTTTCTTTCATCTATATTTCCTTTTACTTTCTTTAAAGTTCTGTGATCATAATCGTCTAATAAATTTAATGCTTTAGAATAACTTCCTATTACTTTTAATATTTCTTTTGCATCACTTCCTTCTAATTTCTCATCGATTCTATTTGCTATATCAATTAACTTTATTGTTTTTTCTAAATATTCTAATCTTTTTTGGTTTACTGCATAACCTTTTAACATATAATCTTTTAAAATATTAGTCGCCCATTTTCTAAAAGCAACACCTTGCTTGCTATTCACTCTATATCCAACTGAAATAATCATATCCAAATTATAATATTGAACATTATATTTTTTTCCATCCTCAGCAGTATGCTCAAAAAATGAGCATACTGAATTTTCTTCTAGTTCTTCATCTTTATAAATATTTTGTCAATGGTTTCATTTAATTAAAAGTAAATTTTTATTTAAAAATCAATTTTACTCATATTAAAAAAGATAGGATTTCTCCTATCTTCTAAGCAATTTGTTTTTTCTTATAAACTTTTCTCTTAATATGAATTAATAAATAACTAATTAGTGCTAAAACCAAAGTAATAACTATTTCTTGTCTAGGCACTGATGATAACTCAAGTAATCTATGGAACAAGAAAGCTGCTGCATAGAAACCAATTGCTGTTGTTGTAAATAAAAATGCATGAGCTTTAGTAAATGGTGTACAAACCTCTTGTACTGCTAAAATACTTACAAAACCTATTAATATATACATCATTGTTGTTAATGTTCCTTGCTCTATTCCTATTACATTTCCTATAAATGTTAAAATAATTATATTAAACATTATGGCAATAGCAAAAGGTGCTGCATTCGTGAGTGCCGTCGGTAAGAATGCTCCTGTAATTGGTTTTTGGTTTTTCTCAAATGTAATAAAGAATGATGTATAACCTTCTATTACTAAATCTATTAATGTTATTTGTATTGGTATAAATGGGAATGCTGTATTGGTTAATATGCAGAATAATGATAATAGCACTGAATATATTGTTTTAATAAAGAATATCCTAGCTACATTTGTTATATTATTAACAACTCTTCTTCCTTCCATTAATACATCTTTTAGTACACTAAAATCAGAATTTAGAAGTACTATTTGAGATACTTGTTTTGCTGCATCTGAAGCATCTGGAAGTGTTATACTACAATCTGACTCACGAAGAGCAATAACATCGTTTACACCATCACCTGTCATTGCAACTTTATGGTTTTTAGCTTGAAGTGCTTTTACTATAATACTTTTTTGATGTGGCAATACTCTTGCAAAAATACTATATCTATCAACTAAGTTTACTATTTCAGCATCTGTACTTATTGTTGATAAATCTATATATGATTCATAATCTTCAAGTCCTGCTCTTTTAGCTATATTTGATACTGTAAGTGCATTGTCTCCAGAAATTATTTTAACATCTACACCTTGTTCTTTAAAGTAACCAAGCATTTCTTTTGCATTTCTTCTTAATGGATCTTCTAATATTACAGATGCAACTACGTCTAATTTTGGTAATTCGTCATCTTTAACTAGCTCTTTAGAATATCCTATTGCTAAAACTCTCTTTCCACCTTTTTGTAATTCAACTATTCTTCCAGGCATTTCTTTATCGCTTTTTTCAAATAGTCTTTCAGGTGCACCTACTATTACAGAACCTTCTTCTTTGAATGAAATTGCACTCCATTTTCTTTCAGATGAAAATGGTACATTATCTATTTTTTCATAATTTATATCACCCTTAAAATGGTTCTTCATTGCTTTAAAAGTTGAATTTGAATCGTCCATTCCGTTTACAAAAGCCACCATCATGTCATTAAAAGGTTTTGGCATAATATTATCATCATATATTTTAACTTCTGAAACTTTCATTTTTCCTTGTGTTATTGTTCCAGTTTTATCTAAGCATATTGTATCAATATGTGCTAAAGATTCTATACTATATAACTCTTGTACCAATACTTCTTTTTTAGCAAGTTTAATTACACCAGACTCTAATGCTATTGTAATTAACAATACTAATCCTTTAGGAAGCATTCCAAGAAGTGCTGCTGCTGTTGCAATAACAGACTCTGGAAGTACTGTTTCTCTAATAAAATATGCTTGAATAAACAATATTACTCCAACTGGTATTATTACAAAACTTGTGAATTTTGTAACTTTTTTCATGGAATTTATTAATTCTGAATTATTATCTTTATGCTTTTTAGTTGCACTTATTATTTGATTAGCGAAGTTATCTTCTCCAACTTTTTCAACAACTGCATAACATTTACCAGAAACCACATAGCTTCCTGAAAGCAATTTATCTTCTTGTTTCTTTTCTATTAAATCTGACTCTCCTGTAAGAAGTGCTTCATTTACTTCTATTTCTCCATCTACTACATAAGAATCAGAAGGTATTTGGTCTCCCTGTTTTAATACAATTGTATCTCCAAGTACTACTTTTTCTACCTCTATTTCTTTTTGTTTTCCATCTCTTATTACTGTTGTTTTAGATGCTGTTAGTATAGATAATTTTTTAACTAAGTTTTTTCCATGGATTTCTTGAATTATCCCAATTAATACATTTATTGTAATAATTAGAAAGAAAAATGTATTTGTATATGCACCCACTAACAGTAATGCTATTGCAATTATTAAGTTATATAAATTAAATAATGTAAAAACATTATCTTTTATTATTTGCCAATTAGATTTTAAATTGTTATTATCACTTACATTTACTTTTCCTTGATTTGTTAATTCCTCTACCTCAGCAGTAGACAAACCCTTAAACTTTTCTTCTTTCATTGCTCCTCCTAAAAAAATCTAAAAAATTTTTGTACTTCTTTGTTATATCATAAAAAAAGAAAAAAGAATAGTCTTTTTTCAAAAACTATTCTTAAATTTATCGAAAAATGTGTTTTTTATAATTAATCTATATTAATTAATTCATAATTTGTTGTTCCAAATCCCAATTCTTCTGCTGCTTCTATTGTATGTGTTCCATTTCTTGATTTTACTCTTTCTAAGAAATGCTCTTTTCCTGGGTCTTCTGATTTTTCAACTAAATCCATACAAGCTCTATCTATTGCAATTGGGTCTGTAGATGCTAAAATTCCTATATCTTTCATGCAAGGATCTTCTGCAACTGCACAACAATCACAGTCAACAGATAAATTCTTCATAACATTTATATATACAATATTTCCTTTAAATAAATTGTGAACTGATGATGCTGCATCTGCCATTGACTCTAAGAATTTATCTTGCTCTGGCAAGTTATCCCATATTGTATATTGGTCTTTACTTTGTCCAGCTGAATGTATCCATGCTTTTCCTTCTGATGAAGCACATCCTATTGATAATTGTTTTAATGCTCCTCCATATCCTCCCATAGGATGTCCTTTAAAATGTGATAATACAAGCATTGAATCGTAGTTAGCTATATCTTTTCCTACGAAATTTTCTTTTAGAACTTTTCCATTTGGTATCTCTAAAACTTTATCTGGTCCTTCTTCGTCCATTAAATCTACATCAAAATATTTGTTCCAACCATGTTCTTCTAATAATTTTTTATGTTTCTCGCTTGAATTTCTTGCTCCTTCATAAGCTGTATTACATTCTACAACTGTTCCATTAACGTGTTCTACCATTTGTTTTACGAACTCTGGTCTTAAATAATTTTGATTTCCTTCTTCTCCTGAATGTAATTTTACTGCTACTTTTCCTGGTAATTTTACTCCTAATTTTTCATAAATTTTAATCATTGACTCTGGTGTTATTTCTTTTGTAAAATATACTTTTGCTTTTTCCATAGTCCTCACCTTTCCTTTCTTTTCTTTCTTAATATTTTAATTAATTTTAGCTTAATTATTCACAAGTTTAAGGCTCTAATATATAGTCTTCTCTTTTCCCTTTTACTATATCATCATATATTTCTATTTTATGGTTGATCCTGTCTATTGTCTCATTTATATCTTTTTGTTTTTTTAATAAAATATCTCTTTGACCTTCTAATAATTGTTTTCTTTCCTTTGCAGTTTCTGGTCCTTCACCCATTAATTTTACATACTTACTTAATACTTCTATTGATAATCCAGCATTTCTCATACATTTTATAAATTCTATCCATCTACATGAATTGTCATCAAAATCTCTTATTCCACTTTTATTCCTTGGAACTCTCGGAATTAAACCTTCTTTTTCATAATATCTTATTGTATCTGGTGTTAAATCATATTTTTTACTTACTTCTGCTATTGTCATTTATTTACTCCCTCTTTCTTATTCGTCTCCATATACAATATTATAATTTGTCATATTCCTCATCTGTTACAGGCTCTAACCATTCATTTGAAGTTTCCTCTCCTGGTACTTCTACTGCTAAGTGGCTAAACCAACAATTCTTAGCTCCATGCCAATGTTTTACATTTGCTGGAATAATTACTACATCACCTGGTTTTAAACTTTGTGCTGGTTTTCCTTCTTCTTGGTACCAACCTTCACCTTCTACACAAATTAACATTTGTCCTCCACCTGATTTTGCATGATGAATATGCCAATTATTTCTACATCCTGGTTCAAATGTTACATTTGCTATAGATATTTTTGATTCATCACTTTTTGCTAATGGTTTTAAATAAGAATTTCCTATAAAATATTGTGCATATGCTGTATTTGGTTCTCCCATTCCAAACATTCCACCATGTCCACTTGGTTCTTCATCTCCATAAACATCTCCTAGCATATTAAATACTGCCCAAGCATTTGGCCAACCACAGTAAAATGCTAAATGTGTTATCATTTCAACCATTTCTGTTTTTGTTATACCATTGTTTTTAGCAGTCATTAAATGGCTTTTTAAAGAGCTATCAAACACTCCTTTTGCCATTAATGCTGTTACTGTTATCATTGATCTATCTCTTAATGATAGCTTATCCTCTCTTGACCATACTTCTCCAAATAATACATCATCATTTAATTCAGCAAATTTAGGTGCTAAATCTCCTAATCTATCACGTCCTGCTGTTTGTTTTACCATAATACATTCCTCCTTATTCTTTACTATTTTATATATATCACTTAGAGTTAGCTTCAAGTCAAGAGTTTTTTTGAAATTTTACAAATTTTTCACATAGTCTTTATTTTTTAAAAATAAAAAATAAGAAACGCCTAGCATTCCTTATTTTTTTGATTATTTACTTCTTTCATTTCATCATATACTTGATTTTTTAAAATTTCTATCTTCTCCTTAGTATTGCCCTCTTTTGGTGGTCTTATTGGCTCCAAAACAGTTAAGGTAACATCTTTTTTCTTTTTAAATATTTTTCTAATTCCTTTTGGCTCTCTAAATGTAATTACCATTGGTACTATTGGTTTATTATTCCTAACAGCAAAATCAAAAGCTCCATTTTTAAAATGTCTAATTTTATTAAAATATGGAAATAATGCTGCTTCCGGATAAAAATGTACACTATTTTCTTCTTGCAAAACATTGTCTACTGCCTTCATAAAATATTCTCTGTTCTTTATACTATCTGGTATAGGCATAGCTCTTAATAGTTTTATTAATTTTCTAACAAAAGGGATTTTGAAACTACCTTCTAAAGTTGTAAAATAAACCTTCTTAAACCCATAAGCTAATCCTACCATAGCACAATCTAAGAACAATACATGATTTGATACTGTAACTGCTCCTTCTTTTAAATTTCTAATATTTTCTTTTCCTTCAATTTTAAAATCATATACTATTTTCATTAAAATTTTTAATATTGGAAATGCTATTCCATAGTATAATCCATTTGATAATAAAGAAAACATCATACTTTTAGGAATATATTCATAATTCTCATCTATATTAAATTCTAAAGGCTCCCATAAATCAATTATGTGTTCATTTTCATCTTGGACATTTTCCAACTTTTCTATCTTATCTAATTCATCTACATCATCCAAGCTCTTAGCTATAGTTTCATTATTAATAATTTGTTTTAACATCCACCTAATCTCCCATTTCTTTTATTACTAATTCTGCTATATCATAACTTGCATTTCTGTTTATATATTTTCTTTGGTTTTCTACCATTTCTTTTTGTAGAGTTTCATCATTTAAAAGTTTCTTCGTATTTTTAATTACTTCTTCTATTATATCACATTTTATCGACATTTTTCTACTTTGGAAGAAATTTGCATTATAATTTTCACAACCAGGTATTGGCATTGTATGTATAAAAGGCTTCCCTATTGTTGCAATCTCTGTTGTAGTTAAGCCCCCTGGTTTTGTTAAGACTACATCTGCTGCTTTTATATATAGATTTAAATTTCTTGTAAAAGGTAATTCTTGTACATTCTTATTATCTTTATATTTATCTTTTAATTCTTTTAGTAATTTTTTGTTCTTACCACATGAAATAATAAAATTACAGTTTTCAATTCCTTTTACCAATTCTTTAACTAAATCTGTCATGTTTCCAAAGCCCATACTACCAGTTAATACTAATACATATTTTTCATCTAATTTTAAATCAAGTTCTTTTCTTACTTCATCTTTCCTATAATCTTCACTATATTCTCTTTGTACTGGAATTCCTAATGGTACTAATTTTTCTTCTTTTATTCCTTTAGCCATAAAATCTTTTTTTAAATCTTCATTTGGTATTATAAAATAATCTGGATTAGTTTCTTCCCAAAAAGGTATACTTACATAATCTGTTGCGATTGCAACAAAATGTATATCATGTTCCTTTTTTATTGCTGTAAGTGCTTGTGCTGCAAATAGATGTGTTGTAACAATATAATCATACCAATTATTTTCTATATATTCATATAACTTATTTCTATTTAACCAATTCAAACTATAAACTGGTGATTTCAACTTTGTCTTTTGATATATTTCTCCAAGATTATAAATCCTTTTAAATACTTTTCCTTCATGACTTGTTGAACTTATATATAAGTTATTTACTTTATCCTTTAATCTAGGTCTTGTAATTTCTAAGTATTCTTTAAAATCAGCTCTTATACCTTTATCATTTAAAGCTTGTTTAACAGCCATAGCTGCTGAATTATGTCCTCCACCAGTCCCACATGATAAGATAAGTACTTTTTTTGGTTTATTCTTCTTTATCAATTTTACAACTTTTTTATAAAAACAATCTAAAGTTCCAATATAATCTTTGTTCCAAGGCTTATTTCTTCCATAATAATGTATTATTACTGTATTTTTTCTAATCCATTTTAAAATTATTTTATTTTTTGGATTGTTTAAATTATAGAGTTTCCAAGTTCTTTCTCCTAAATTATACTTTAATTCATCTACTAATTTTATTTTGTCTCCAAAAAGCGTTGCTACAACATCTTGGTCTGGCAATAATAATTTATTTTTCTTACTCTTCATGAAATTTATAACTTTTTCTTCTACATTTATTTTCCTTAATTCTTTTAAATTAATTAAGAGAACACCTGTATTTATATATGGTTCATCTTCTTTTATATCTAATCTTATTTCATTAATTTTATGAAGTACCTTCTTAATATGTGTTGCTGCAACAAAATAATTACCTTCAAAATCTGTTTCATAAAATTCTCTTAAGTTATTAATAACTAATGTATCAGCATCTAAATATAAAACTTTATCCACTTCTTTTGGTAAATACTTACTTGCATATAGTCTAAAATAAATTTCTTCTGTATATCTTTTTTCTAGAACAGGAAATGTATCTATTTCACATTTAGGTATTTTTATATCATGTATAGAAAACCTAGTTAAATCTAGATTTTCTATCACATTTTCCATATCTTCTTTATCTAAATTCTTATGTAAAATATATACATCAAATTTTTCTTCTTGATTTGAATACTTAATTGAATTTAATAAAATGTTTAATTGCCTTACATATTTTTTATTTATTGCAACTAAAATGTTCATAAAACTCTCCTATTTCATCTTATTATTTTCTCTTAACCATTTCACAGTATCAGCAATCGTTTCTTCCATACTTCTATTTTTATATCCTAATTCACTCTTAGCCTTCTCATTTGAAAAGTTAGAATTGGATGTTAATGTATAAAGAGAGTATCTAGTATACAAAGGTGGTTCTTTTCTTATTTTATAATATATTTCTGAAAATGGTGCTGTAGCTTTTGCAATCCACATAGGTAATATTGTTTTTATTTTCTTAACTCCTACTGTTTTACTAATCAAATTTACTAATTCTTTTACATCTACATATCTATTTGATAATATGTAACATTCACCTTTTTTACCATTCTTACAAGCACTTATTACACCATCTGCTACATCTCTTACATCTACAAAATCATATCCACCTTTTACAAAAGCTCTTAAACTTCCATTTGCTATATCTAATATTAATTGTGTTAGATGTGTATCACTGAAGTCTCTTGGTCCTATTATTCCAGATGGGTGAACTATACAAGCATTTAATCCTTTTTCTTTCACTTCTTCTAATACCATTTTAGCTGTTCTTGCTTTTGATTTTGCATATAATCCAACAACTTTATTTTCATCGAAATCAGTTATTTCACTCATCTTTTCACCATTTGGTTTTTCTGTAATTGCATGAACACTACTTACATAAACAAGTTTAGCATTTTTCTCTAATACTTTATCTACTATATTTTTAGTCCCATTATAATTTACTTCCATAACTTTAGGATTATACTTAGATTTTATATATACAATTGCTGCACAATGTATTACATAAAGATCTACATCAGAATCTACATTAAATATTTCTTCTAATGTTTCCTTTTGGGTTACATCTCCTCTATAAATCTTACAATCTAATCCTTCTAATGCTTCAGCTTTATCATCTGGAAGCACTAAACATCTTACTTCGCAATTTTTTTCTAATAATTTTCTTACTATATTATTTCCTAAAAATCCATTTGCACCTGTTACTATATATAATTCTTTCATATGTATCGCTTCCTTTATTTTAAAATTCTACTTCAAAGATTTCTGCTGGCTCTATTTTACCACAATCACAAATAGATCTAAATGCCATTCCATGTGCTACTACTATTATTGTATCATATTTTTTCTTATACTTATTAATAACTTTCATAACTCTTTTTCTAACACTTTCTAATGTCTCCCAATTTCTTTTTTCTCCTTCTGGATAAATGCCATTATTATTTAAGAAATCTATATAATATTCTTTTAGTTCATCTTTTCCACTATACTGATATGTTAAATCTGGTTGCCATTCCATTAAATCTGGTTCTACTATAATATCTAATCCTGTTTCTTTAGATATTATACTTGCTGTCTGCATAGCTCTTGTATATGGTGAAGATAATATAATCTCTGCATATTTTAGTCGTTCATCTTTTGCTGTCTTCTGAACTTCACAAATATATTCTTTTTGTAAAGGGGCTAAATCATTACCATGTCCAATAAAACCATGCTCTTCTACGTATGAATAATCTGGTCTTCCATGTCTAATTAAATAAAACTTCGCCATTATACTCCTCCTATTAAATTATTTAATTCTTCCCATTCTAACATCTTTTCTTCTATTTCTTTATTTGTCTCTTCTATTTTATTTTGAAGTTCATTTAATTTCATATAGTCTGTAGAATTTTCTTCTTTTTTCATTTCATCTTCTATATTTTTTATTTCTTGTTCCTTTTCTTCTATTTCTTTTTCTATTTTTTCCATTTTATTTTTTCTTTTATTATTTTCTTTATTTAACAGATATTGATTTTTATAACTCTTCTCTTCCAAATTATTATTCTTTTCTTTATTTATATTGTTATAAATATTTGCTTCTTCTTGTTCTTTATTTTTTTCTTTCCATTCCTGAAACTCTTCATAATTACCATCAAAAAACGTTACTTTTCCCGGCTTAAATTCTAATATTTTATTTGCAATTTTATTTACAAAATATCTATCATGAGATACAAATATTAAAGTTCCTTTATATTCTTTTAAGATTTGTTCTAAACTTTCTTTTCCAACTATATCCATATGGTTAGTTGGCTCATCTAATAAAAGAAGATTTGGTTCTTTCTTAAATATCTCGCAAAGCTTTAATCGTGCTTTTTCTCCACCTGATAACATTTTTATTTTCTTTTCTACATCTTCACCTGTAAATAAAAAACTACCAAGTATCTTTCTTGCTTTTGTTGTGGTTAACTCTGAAAATTCGCTGATAAACTCTTCATATACCGTATTTTCAGTATTTTTAAATTCTAGTTGTTGGTCAAAATATCCTAAAGAAACATTATATCCAAATGAAAAACTTCCTCCTAAAGCCTTAATTTTTCCTGCAATAGTCTTTAATAACGTTGATTTTCCAATTCCATTTTCTCCAATAATACCAAGTTTTTCTCCTCTATAAAGTGAAAAAGAAATTTTTTGTAATACTTTGTCATAACCAACCTCTAAGTCTTTTACTTCTAATACATCTTTTCCGCTTTCCTTAATATTAAAATTATTATGAAATGTTTTTAAATCATATTTATTAGGTTCTTCTACTTTTACCATTCTTTCTATTTGCTTTAATTTAGATAAAGCCATCTTAGCTTTTGTTGGTTTATATCTAAACCTATTTGCTATATCTGTTAATCTTTTTATTTCTGCTTGTTGATATTCATAATCTTTTAGTTGTTTTTCATAGTTTGCTCTTTTTTGAATTTCATAATCTTTGTAATTTCCTTTATATAAAGTCATAGTCCCATATTCTATTTCATAAACTTTATTTACAATTCTATCTAAAAACATTCTATCATGAGAAACAATAACCACTGCTTTTGGATAACTTCTTAGATAACTTTCTAGCCATTCTATTGCTGTTATATCCAAATGGTTTGTCGGCTCATCTAAAAGTAATATATCTGGCTTACTTAAAAGTAATTTCAAGAATGCAATTTTAGTTCTTTGTCCTCCTGAAAATTCTGATATCTTCTTTTTCTCATCTTCAACACTAAATCCAAAATTTCTTAATGCTATCTCGTATTCTTTTTTATATGTATATCCACCTAAGAACTCATATTTATCTAAACTTTCTGTATAACTCTTTATTAACTTTTCTGAAGAATCTTCTTGCAATCTTAAACTTAAATCTTCTATCCTTTTCTCCAAATCTGTTATTTCTTTATATACTTTTAGTATTTCTTCTAACATTGTTTTAGAATCATCTTCAAAGTCTATTTGTTTTAAATAACCAATTGAAGGATTTCCTTGTTTATATACTCCAAACTTACTACTTCCTACTCCTTCTTCTAACATAGAGTTATCTACAAGTGCTTTTAAAAGAGTAGTTTTCCCGTGCTCCATTTCTTCCAACAATTGCTATCTTATCTTTTTCATTTATTTCAAAGTTTATTTCTTCTAATATGGTTTCTGCTCCATAACTAATTGCTCCATTTACTATTCTGTAATTCATCTATCTCACCTATATTTATCTATTTTTCAAATATTATAACAAAAAAATAGTAGAATTTCTATAAATCCTACTATTAAAAATTGTTTTTATCCATAATTTCTTATCTTAATTTCACTAGCATACCAAATCCCATCTTTATTTAATATTATTGTCCTCGTAACTTCTCCATCTCTATATTCCAATCCAATTGTTTCTGCTAAATCAAGTGCATATATATCTGCTATACCATCTTCATCTTCATCACCTATTTTATTAGTTACATTTATTAATTCACCATTATTTAATAAATATGCTTCTGAAAATGTCGTATAATTATTATTTTCTACATCTTTTAATTTAATAATATATCTATCTTGTTCTATTTTATAATCTTTTTCACTTTCTTGGCTTCCATTTATGTTGTTTACATTAACTGTCTTTGAATATTCTTTGCCTTCTATTTCTACTGTAAAAATATAATCCCCATTTTGAGTTGCTAAATATGTTGCGGAATTCTCTCCATCTGGATTTGTAACAGTATATCTCTGTAATTCTCCTGTTTCTTTATCATAACTTCCTATTAAATTATAATCAAATTGATAAATCATATTTGCAAATTCGTCATGATTAGTTTCAACATATTCATAAAAAGCCTCTTCTGTGTTTTCACTAATTAATCCTTGATTATATGCATATTCTATAACTTCATTTATATCTTTAAAAGGAGTACCCAATATATTAAACAACTCCAAAATCATTGTTCCCTTTTCCTCATCAGTCATTGTTTCTAATTTTTGTAGTAGCATATTATAATATTCGTCTTCTGTTACTTGCATTGTTTTTGGTAATTCAGTTCCATTTTGAATAACTCTATCTACAGTTAATAATACTGCTCCTACATTTTGGTCATTTGGTATGTTAGTTTTAGTTATATTTATTTCTACATTGTCATTATTTGCTATACTCCATATCTCTTCTTTTTGATTATCTTCAGTATAATAACTTACTACATAGCTACCATCTTGTTCTTCTATTTTATATACATCACTTGAACCTGTTCCATTTCCTAAACTTTGTCTACTTCCTGTTAAAGCTTCTACATCTATTATTCCTGTTGAGCTATTTGCATATCCTTTTTGTGATAAAAAGTCTAAAAATGATGAATATGATGCTAATGCTTTTTCTTCCTTTCCTTGTATTTGAACTGTTTCTGTACTTGCTAACTTTGTATTACTTGCTGTATTGATTTCTATTTGATATTCATTATATGCAAGTGCTATTCCTTCTCTTACTGCTCCATGTGATTGTTCTACTTTTGCATTAGTTGCTTGTGTTAATATTCCATTTTGTCCTGTTAACATTGCTATTGATACTCCTGCAAGTATTAACAAAACTATAATTGTTATTACTAAAGCAATTAAAGTGATTCCTTTTGCTTGTTTTAGTTTTCCTTTCATTTCTTTTCCTCCTTATATTTTTTATTTTTATAAATTAAAAAACTTAATAACTATTTTTAAACGCAAAAAAGACAGCAACAAAACCTATACTTTAGGTTTCATCACTATCTTTTTATCTATATTATCTATTTTACTATTTACTAATAACTCACTTGTGTGTGTGTGTGTGTGTGTACAGCCTCAAGGCTTTCAAGTACTCTAATCATCTACTATTTCTCCTTTTGTTTTTATCATTATAATATCATTTGTGCTTTCTATTTTTAAATTTAATATATGCACTATTAATAGTATATTAAAAATATAATTTATTTTCAATCATTTTAATATTAAATTTTGATTACAAAAGGATTACATTTTTACTTTTCTTGTTTATTTTTTCTTTTTTCAAATAATATAGAGATACTTGCAAGAATTAGAACTATAGCAATAAGTACGAAGAAGCTAACTAGGTGGTTTCTTTCTTCTTTTCCTTCTCTTTCGTTATTTTCTATTTCTTCTTGCTTTTGTACTTCTTCATTTTGTTCTTGTTCATTGCTTGTTCTTTGTATTTCATAAATTTGATTCAATTTTTCTTGGTTTTCTTTTTGTTCTTCGTTGTATTTTATTTCTTCTTCGCTATTTCTTTTATAAACATTTATATTATATTCTTTTTTAGTAAAATTATTTCTTGCAGTAACTGTAATTTTAATAACATTATTACCTTCTTGGAGTTTTTCGTTTTTATTTATCTCTACTATTGCATTTTCATCTTCTGGAATTGCAAGTAAGTTTATTTGTTCTGTGTCGTTTCCTACTTCTACATTATAGTTTGTAATATTATTATCAAAAGCTGGATAAAGAAGATAATTTTCAATTGCAAGAGTCTCTAAATCAGCATTTGCAGCTTCTATATCATCTGTTTTAGTAACATTAATTAAATATGTGTTACTACTTGTTTTATCATGTGAAGTTACTTGTATCTTTATTAGATTTAATCCACTTTGTAGGTTTTCATTTCCTGTAATTTCTACTTGTGCATTATTATTTTCTGCTGTTGCTAAGACTTCGATATCCTTAATATCATTTTTTACTGTTAGATAATAATCATAAGTATTATTATTAAATTCTGGTACCATACCTTCTGTACTTAATCTTAGGTTTTGAAGTTTTGAATTACTTAAATTTTCATCTTGTCCTATTTCTTCTTTTGCTTGTTTTTCTAAAGTCGTTTCTTCTTTTCCAATTTGTATTTGTTTTTCTTTAAAAGTTGTTTGTACTTTTTGGCCTTTTTCTGTATAAAACTCTCCATTTATATTAAAAGTTGCAAGTCCATTTTCTTTTGCTTTAAACTTAAATGTTTCTAACTTTCCGCTTCTTGGATTGTTTCCACCTTGATTGTCATACCAAACATAAATAATCCTATTATTATCTACATTTATATTACTATCTTCATTATTTTCTTTTATAAATTCAAATTTATCATCATCAAAATAAAGATATAAAGTATATGCTGCTGTTTTAAAATCATCTATCTTAACACTAATTTCTATCTCTTCATTAATATCAATAACATCTTTGTTACTTTCTAAATAAACTGTCCCTGTAGTATTTGCATAAGTTCTATAACATGAACATATATCTATTAAGAAAAGAAATAAAATTAATAAAAATAAAATTTTTTTATTTACATTTTTTAACTTCATGTTTTTTCTCCTTTATAAGATGTGTCCCAAAGTGTTGGGAAACCGACAAAGTGAAACGTCCCTATTGTTCTATTTCTTGAAGTCCTAATATATGTCTTTGAATTAATAGTAAATCCACAGAACTTGGCTTTGCCACTGTTTTTCTTACATTACTTGCTTTCATAAATATACTATCTAACTTTTTCAACTCTAGAATATGACGTTGTAACACTAATAAATCCACACTATTTATCTTTCCATCTCCATTAGAATCTCCATATACTATAATTGTATACTCTCTTAATGTAATTCCATTCTCTTTTACAATTATTTTACTTCCAGTTCCAACAATATCTGTATCTTTCAAAGTATCTCCTTTATAGTTTACAAACTCTAAATCCAAATCTGTTGTAATTAAGTCTTTTAAATCTGATACTTTGTTTTTATCATAATTTATTCCTGATATTTCTAGACTATTTACATTTAATGAACTGTCAAAGTGTATTTCTGAGTCTTCCATTTTTCTTACAACTGTTACTTTACATTCCTTTTTAATTTCTCTATTTTCTTTCGATTTAACTGTAATAATAGCTGTACCTTCTTGTTTTGCTTCTAAATTTCCATGTTCATCTACTGTTACTGTATCCGCTTTATTACTTTCAAAGAGAATACCTTTTTCATTTGCATCATCTGGCTCAACTTCCGCATTTATCTTAAAAGTATCTCCTACTTGCATATAAACATCACTATTATCTATTAGAATATCAGTAACTTTACTATAAACTTCAATTTGAATACTATTTTGTACATTATTTTCTTCTGCTTTTACTGTTATAGTTGCTTTTCCACTTGTTATTCCTCTTAAATTTCCTTCGCTATCCACTGTTACAATATTTGGATTACTAGATGAATATATTACTTTATGGTCTTTTGCTTCTTCTGGTGTTATTTTAATATTTAATTTTTTAGTTTCTCCTTTTTGTATAACATTATTATCTAAACTTATTTCTATATTTTCTATCTGTACAGGAGGAACTTCTGTTACATAGTTTTGTGAAATATAACCAATAATTCCATTTGAAAGTTTTACCATATCCCATCTATCACCTGTTCCAACACCTTTTTTTATTCTCGTCATTTGGTTACCCTCTTGTAGCATTGTAATGACCTCATAAGAAGTTCCAGGTCCTGTTCTTACATTTACATTAGTTCCATTACAATAAACTTTTGTATTATCATCTGTAAAATTACTTGGTTCAATGCTTGGACTTTGTGTAGGAATATCAGGCATGTTATCATATATAGGAATAATAAAATTCATAGGAATATCTAATAAATTACTGTTCTTATACCCAGTATATATTGATTTTGACTCACTATAAGGAGCTAAAACATTTGTCATATACTGATGCCAAAAAAGACTTTCTCCTGTTACATCAAATTTTTGTAAATATACTGTATCTTGTCCTTGATTTATATAACTATCTCCTATAAAAATAGCTCCTCCTGTTATTGCTCTTTCTTTAGTATTCCATGGAATTAAGAATTTAGTTTTTGTAGCCTCACTTGCACCTTTTCCATCTTTTGCATACTGAAGTCCATT
>CALXXB010000026.1 GCA_944392525.1 uncultured Clostridia bacterium
GTAATTCCTCCTGCTTCTCCTTCAATAACATTTGTTTTTCTTATTGTATCTAAAAGTGAAGTTTTTCCATGGTCTACGTGTCCCATAACAACAATAACTGGTGGTCTTGTAACTAAATCTTCTTCTTTATCTTCAGACTCATCAAATAAGATATCTTCATCTGTTACAACTTCTTTCTTCTTAGCTGTGATTCCAAATTCTTGTGCTATTAAATAAGCTGTATCAAAGTCTATTTCTTGGTTTATTGTTGCCATTATTCCATAGCCTAATAATTTTTTAATTACTTCTGCTGTTGTTTTCTTCATTTCAGCGGCAAAATCTTTTACTGTAATGCTTTCTGGGATTTCTATTTCTGTAAGCTTAAATATTTTTTGTTTATTTCTTTCTTCTTGGTTTTGATTCTTTCTCTTCTTTCCTCTTCTACCACGTTCCGTTGTTAAATCATAGTAGTCAAGCATTCCGCCTTCTTGATCATCAAACATATTTGATAATCTGCTTGTTTGTTTTAATGACTTTAATTTTCCTTCATCAAAATCAGAGCTATGACTATTTCTTCTTGATTTATTTTTCTTTTTATTATTTTCTTCAAAACGGCTATTATTTTTTTGTTTATCTATTCCTCTATTATATTCTCTTACTTGCTCTTTTTCAGCTGTTTCTTGAGACATAATATTCTTAATATTTTTCTCTATTCCTCTTGCATCAAGTGGTCTTTTTCCAAAACGTCCACCATTTCCATTGTTTCCATTGTTATTTCTATTATTGTTATTATATCTATTATTGCCATTATTATTAAAATGATTATCATTTCTATTGTTTTTACGATAATTACCATTTTGATTGTTATTATTATTTCTGTTTTGTCTGTTATCTCTATAGTCTCTGCTATCTTTATTTTCCTTATTTTCTTTGATATCTTTGCTTACATTATTATTTACAGTAACTTCATTAGATGTTTTTTTATCTTCTGCTTTTGGTTTAACTTCTTGTTTTACTTCTTCTTTTTTCTCTTCTTTAACAACAACTTTTTCTTCTTTTGCTTCTTCCTTTTTAGGTTCTTCTTTATTTAGACCAAATAATTCACTTACTGTCATTGGTTTGCTTGGTTTGTTTCTATAAACAATATTATAATCTTTGTTTTGTCTTCTCTCAACAAAACCAACATTGTTTTTCTTTGCTTGTTTTTTATCCATTTCTTTTTTCTTTGCTTGCTCATCTTCCTCTGATATAATTACTTCTCTTCTAATAATAACAGGCGCTTTTTCTTCTTTTTTACTATCAGCTTTTCCTTTATTACTTGCTTGTTTTTCTTGTTTCTTTGATTTATTTCCACTTAATGCTTCTTCTATTTTCTTTGCTTCATCTTCTTCTACTCCGCTTAAGTGGCTTTTAACATCAATATTTAGTTTTTGTGCTACGTCTAATACATCTTTACTGTTTAAGTTAAATTTTTTAGCTATTTCATATATCTTTATCTTACCCAATAGCTTCACCCCCATTATTTATTCTTTGAATTTCATTAGATAAATTTATATCTTCTATTCCTATTATTGCTTTATTTGATTTACCAATCGCTTTACTTAAGAGTTCTATTTCTCCTTTAATTATTATTGGCACATTTTCTTTTTGTGCTATTTTACTAAATTTATCTTTCGTTCTTTCTGATGCATCTTCTGCCACGATAAGCAATTTTACTTGTCTTTTCCTTGTTCTTTCTTCTACACTGTCAGCTCCAAAGCAAACCTTTCTAGCTCTTGCAGCTAATCCAATTAATCCCAATATTTTATTATTTATCAAGTATTACACCTCTTAATTTATCATAAATTTCATCAGATATTTTTGTTTCAAATACCTTTTCTAACCTTTTTGACTTTATTAATTTTTCTAAACATTCTATATTATCACAAATATATGCGCCTCTGCCTGGCATTTTACCTGTTCTGTCTATATCTATTTCACCTGTTTTACTTTTAACAATTCTTATAAATTCTTTTTTGGGTTTTTTTACGTTACAACCCATACATGTTCTTTCTGGCGGTTGTCTCATATTATTCCCCTTTCTTATTTTATGTTCAGTTTTATATTTTATTCTGCTTTATCTTCTTCATTTTCCTCGTTTTTTGCGTTTTCTTGATTTTCCATAAGCATGTTTCTAAATTGTGTTTCAGATTTTATATCTATTTTCCAATCTGTTAATCTTGCTGCTAATCTTGCATTTTGTCCTGATTTACCAATTGCTAAAGATAATTGATTGTCAGGAACAATTACTTGTGCAAATTTCTCATCTTGTTTTACATCTACTGCTAATACTTGTGCTGGAAGTAAGCTTGCAGCAATATATATTGATGGGTCTTCATTCCATTCTATTACATCGATTTTTTCACCATTTAATTCATTTATAACATTTTGTATTCTAACACCTTTTTGTCCTACACAAGAACCTACTGGGTCTATATTTGGATCTGGTGAATATACCGCAACTTTACTTCTATATCCTGGGTCTCTAGAAACACTTTTTATTTCTATTACTCCTTCATATATTTCTGGTATTTCAAATTCTAATAGTTTTCTTACAAAATCAGGATGACTTCTTGATACAATTACTTGTGGAGCTCCTTTTTGTTCTTTTTTAACGTCTAATACATATCCTTTTATTTTATCATTTACTCTATAATGTTCTGTTGGTATTTGTTCTTTAGCAGGCATTACACCTTCTAGTTTTCCCAAATCCATTACAACTATATTTTTATCTGCCTTTTGAATTATTCCTGATACTATTTCACCTTTTCTATCATTAAATTCATTATAAACAATTTCTCTTTCTGCTTCTCTTAATTTTTGTATTATTACTTGTTTTGCAGTTTGAGCTGCGATTCTACCAAAGTTTCTTGGTACTATTTCTATATCTACTGTATCTTCTAAACCTAAATCAGGATTTATTTTTTGTGCATCCTTTAAGCTTATTTCTGTTTCTGGATCTTCTACTTTCTCTACTATTTGTTTTACTGAATACACATGTGTAGCGCCTGTTTGCCTATCCATTACTACTTTTACATTTTCTAGAGAATCAAAGTTTCTTTTATATGCTGTAACTAAAGCTGTTTCTATTGAATCCAAAATATAATCTTTGTTCATTCCTTTTTCTTTTTCTAAATCTTCCAATGCTAAGATTAATTCTTTGTTGTCTATTGCTGGTTCTTCTTTTTCTTTCATTTTTTATTCCTCCTTACCAATTATAAACCGTTTTTATTTGTGCTATATTTTTTCTTTCAATTTCTATTTCATTTTCTTCTACTTCTAATGTGATTTTATCTTTATCAAAACTTTTTAAAATTCCTATATGTTCTTTTTTTCCTAAATCATCTTTTTTAAATAGTTTTACATTTACTTCATTTCCTATATTATCTTCCAAGTGTTTATCTTTTCGAAGTACTCTTTCAACTCCTGGTGAAGATACTACTAAAAAGTAACTATCTTTTATGAAATCTGCAGAATCAAGTATTGGATTTATTTCATTGTTTACTTTTTCACAGTCATTTAAGTCTATTCCTTTTTTACTGTCTATATAAATATTTAAGTAATAATCTTTTCCTTCTTTACTATATTCTACATCATAAAGTTCATAGCCTAGATCTTCTACATTCTTTCTAATTAAGCTTTCTACTTTTTCTTCTATCTTTGACAAAGTATCACACTCCCTTTTATACTAATCAAGAGTGGGATTTGCTCCCACTCTTCTGCTAAACTTTTAAGTTACCTATATTATTATACCCAATTTTTGGTATAAATGCAAGTATTTTGCTAATTTTTTTGTGATTATCATTCATTTTTTAGCTCTTTTAACATCTTTGAGATATTTTCTTTTATTAATAATGTCTCATTATTTATTTTTTCTGTTTCTTTGTTATAAATCTCAACTATTTTATCTACGTCTCCATCTGATATATCTTCTGCATCTATCTCTCCATCTTCCCATTGTTTTCTTAATCTTAATATTCTATTTTTTTCTTTATCTTCTGGAATAACAACTCTATCTTTTAAATCCATACTATTAAATACAAGATTATTATTTTTTTCTTCTATATCTTGATTATCTTTTTTTCTAAAGAACATTTTTCTAAACCAATTACATATTCTACTTACTATTCCTTCTTTATATGGAATCAACTTATTCATCATGTGTTTTTCCTTTCTTTTTAGCTAATGCTTCGTGAACTTCTCCTTCTAAAACTTTAGCTCTACTTTGTAATCTTTCCGCTTCGTCTCTTGCATCTTTTGCTTCTTGTAACCTTCTTCTCCTTGGATTATTTTTATCTATTTCTTCTACAATTCCTACAATCTCATCAAATTGTTCTTGACTTAAACCTTTTCTTTTTAAAAATTTTTCTTTTTCTTCTTCTGTTTCTAATTTATTATATGGTTTTATTAAGCTTTGCCTAATAGTACTTAATGCTCTTCCTAATCTTTTTTCTCCTTCATTCTTTCCCGTTGCGCTTGGAGGCTTTGTTGTCCTTTTTTCTTCCATCCATCTTTGTATTTCTTTTGCATTTTGTAAATATAGTGAAATATTATTTCTATCTATTTCTTCTATAATCCCCTTAATTTCGTCAAATTGTTCTTGGGTAAAACCTTTTCTTTCTAAAAATTTTTCTTTCTCTTCTTCTGTTTCTAATTCACTATATGGTTTTATTAAGCTTTTCTTTATCGTCAATAATGCTGTTCCTAATCTTTGTTCTTCTTCTCCTAAGTCTTTTCCACCACTTCTTGGTGGCTTTGTTGTTCCTTTTTCTTCCATCCACGCTTTTATTTTTCTTGCATTTTGTAGATGTGGCGGAATATTATTTTTATCTATTTCATCTATAATCTTCACAATTTCATCAAACTGTTCTTGTGTTAAACCTTTTCTTTCTAAAAATTTTCTTTTTTCTTCTTCTGTTTCTAATTTATTATATGCTTTTATTAATACACTTCTTATATTTCTTAAGTCCAATCCTAATCTTTGTTCTTCTTCTCCTAAATCTTTTCCACCACTTCTTGGTGGCTTTGTTGTTCCTTTTTCTTGCATCCATGCTTGTATTTCTCTTGCACCTTTTAGATACACTGAAATATTATTTCTATCTATCTGTTCAACTATTTGTACTATTTCGTCAAATTGTTCTTGAGACAAACCTTTTCTTTCCAAAAATTTTTTTCTTTCTGCTTCAGTCTGCAATTTATTATATGGTTTTACTAAAGATTGCCTTATTCCAAGTAAAGCTGTTCCTAATTTTTTTTCTTCTTCATCCAGATTTTTTCCCGTCCTTCTTGGAGGTCTTACTGCTTTCCTTTCTTCCATCCATGCTTTTATTTCCCTTGCATGTTCTAAAAGCGTCGGAATATTATTTCTGTCTATTTCTTCTATAATTTCTACAATTTCATCAAATTGCTCTTGGCTTAAACCTTTGCTTTCCAAAAATTTTTTTCTTTCTATTTCAGTTTGCAATTTATTATATGGTTTTATTAAGCTTCTTTTTATCGTCGATAATGCTTCTCCTAATCTTTTTTCTTCTTTTCCTAAGTCTTTTCCCCCTCTTCTTGGTGGCCTTTTGGTTTTTCTTTCTTCCATCCATGCTTTTATTTCTCTTGCATTTTGTAAAAATACTGAAACATTATTTCTATCTATCTCTTCTATAATTCTTATTATCTCGTCAAATTGTTCTTGAATTAAACCTTTTCCTTCTAAAAATTTTTTTCTTTCTGCTTCAATTTCCAATTTATTATATTGTTTTATTAAATTTTGTCTTATTGACCCTAATGCTGCTCCTAATCTTCGTTCTTCTTCTTCTATACCTTTTCCGAAATTTCTTGGTGGTTTTGTTGTATCTTGATTTTGCATCCATGCTTGTATTTCTCTTGCATTTCGTAAAAATGGTGAAATATTTATTTCTTCCATAATTCCTACTATCTCGTCAAATTGTGTTTGTGTCAAATTACTTCTTTGCAAAATTTTTCTTTTTTCTTCTTCTGTTTCAGCTTCATTATATAGTTTTATTAAATTTTGCCCTATTGTTCTTCGTGCTGTTCCTAATCTTCGTTCTTCTATATTCTTTGCATACGCTCTTGGTGGCCTTGTTGTTCCTTTTTCTTGCATCCATGCTTGTATTTCTCTTGCGTTTTTTAGTAATCTTGGTATATCTTCTCTTCTTGCCTCTTGTAAAATTTCTCTAAAATCTCTTCTATAGCCTTTTATTTCTATGCCATTTAAGAAACTATTTATATTATCATCTATTTCTTTATTATCATTAGATATAACTAGGTCAGTAGTCCACAAATCAATTTCGATTCCTTCATCAAGTATTTTCTCTATCTCTTCTCTTTTTTCTCTATTAGTTATTTCTTCTAAAAGTTTAGGATTTTCAAAATATTTCCTGTATTTATTTTTTATTCTTTCAAGCCTTCTTGCTAAAGTTCTTTCTTTAAGAGATTTTCCTTCTTCATCTTTTGGAAGTTCTCCATCATTTTTTTCTTCTATCCATTCTATTGCTGCTCTTAATAATTCTATATCTCTTACTTCATATTGAGACTCTTCTTCTGTACTTTGTTCATTAAACAATATTTCATTATTATTTACTAAGTCTATAACTAATGCTTGTTCTTTATCATCTCCTGATGAAATTGCTCTACCTAATCTTTGTAAATATACTGGTCTACTTTCTGTTCTAGCTGTTAAAATAACACCAGATACACCATTTAAGTGAACACCTTCATCTATCATACCTACACAATATAATAATTTAACATGTTCTGAATTTGAGCTATTAAAACTATTTAATTGTTCTTGACTATCTTTATGTTTAGAAGATACCATATAGACTTCTGGCTCTTCATCAACATCTTTAAACCACTCTCTAGCTTCTCCTGCTTTTTGTTCCATATCTTCTATACTTTTACAAAAGATTATATATTTTCCATCTTTTTTAGTTATATATTCTCCTAAAAGTTCTGGTATTCCTTTTGCCTGAGTAGCTTGTTTAACTAATTCATCATATCTTTCTTGTAGCTGTGTTTTTTGTGGCTCTTCTGCTTTTTCTATTTGTTGTAATAATGTTTCTAATTCATCTGGTCTTATAAAATCAGGTGTAATATATCTTGGTGGTATTATTATTCCTTGTTCCATAGCTTCTAGCAATGTTATTTCAGATGCAACAGAATTTTGAAACAATCTTTCCACAACATTTACATTATCATTTCTAATAGGTGTTGCAGATAATCCCAATACCTTTGCCTCTGGAAAACGTTCAAGTACCTCTTCAAATTTTCTTCCCCACTCATTTTCACCATTTGAATTTTCTTCCTCGTCTAATACAACATCATTTCTTTTAGTTTTTAAATGATGCATTTCATCTACTACAATTAAGTCCGGATTCAATCTTTCAATAATATCATCAAGAACTTTATTTTCCCCTATTTTTAATATTGTTTGGTATAACATACATTCAATATTAGGAATAAAACTTTTCGCAGCATTTCTCATATTTCCATATTGTTCTTGTATTTCTCCTGCACTTAAATCTAGTCCTCCAATATATTTTACAATATATTCATACATCTGCTCCTTAATTGCATTTCTTGGAGACAAAAACAATATTCTTTCATCTGGATGTTGCAATATGTATTCTAACATAACAAATGATTTTCCACAACCTGTTGGAAATACTACTGCGGCATATCTTCCATCTTCAAATAACTTTTCTACATTCTCATATGCTTCTTGTTGATGTTCGTGTAAGCTTAATATTGAATTTTCTATATTTGACATCTCTTTCTCCTTATATTTTCATTTGTTAGTAATTCTTATATATCTCAAAATTTACTTCACAAATATTATATCACATAAAAATAAAGAATTGGGAAGTTTTAAATAAATTTTCCCAATTCTTTTTATAATTAATATTAATTTCTTTCTTCTTGTAATCCTGCTTCTGCAATTTTTATATCTCTTACATGGTTTATCTTTTCCCATGTTGTCTCTCTCTTGAATAAACATTTGAAATTTATTAATAACCATGAACCCATAAATAATGGATAACAAGCTAAACCTTTTAGCATTGGTTTGATTGGTCTTTTATCTAAGAACATTGCTATTGCTGCTGTACCTATTGGGAATAAGAATGTTGGTATCAAATACCTCATGATATTCTCTATAAGTTCTGCTTGTGTCATTCCATCTCCTGCATACATCAAGAAGTTTGTAAATAACAATACTATTGTTAAAATAAACATTGGTATACTTCCTGCAATATATAATAAACCGTCAACATTTACCATTGATTTATTTTCTTTAGCAGCTACTGCTAAGTCTTTTGTATATTCTTTTATACATTGTATATGTCCAACTGTCCATCTACTTCTTTGAGACCAACTTTGTTTAAATCCTGTTGGTTGTTCATCATATACTATTGCATCTGTTGCCCAACCTAACTTTTTACCTTTTATTATTCTCTTTAATGAAAATTCAATATCCTCTGTCAATGTTACTGTATCCCAACCTTGTGGTTTTACAACATCAAATCTTACCATAAATCCTGTACCATTTAATAATGGTGATAATCCTATATTATATCTTGCTAAATGATAAAATCTGTGCATTGTCCAATAGAATAATGCATATCCTGCTGCAATCCAGTTATCTGTTGGATTTTTAATATCTCTATATCCTTGTACTACATCTTCGCCTTGGCAAAGGTGTTTATTCATATTTTTTATAAAATTAGGATCCACTATATTATCTGCATCAAATACAAAGAATGCATCATATGGAGCATCTTCTTTTATTTTTTGTTGTAAAAACCAGTCTAGTGCATATCCTTTTGTTTTCTTACTAGGATTAAATCTTTCATAAACAATTGCTCCTGCATCTCTTGCAATTTGTGCTGTATTATCTGTACAGTTATCTGCTATTACATAAATATCATATAAATCTTTATTATAATTTTGCGCTTTAAGACTATCTATTAAGTTTTTTACTACGGCTTCTTCATTATGGGCTGGTATTATTGCCATAAATCTATGGTCTTTTTTTACTTTTAATGGTTTGTCTTTTATTTTTACTAAAGAACATAAACTTACTAAAATATTGTATAACCAAAATATTGTTATTACCCATACTAAAGCTTCTCTTAGTATATATAAATAATCCATTTTTCTACCTCTCTTTTTTAATAATATTCTTGTTAATATTATTATGCTACTTTTTCTATTATACTATCAAATGCAAATTATTGCAATATTTTCCTATGATTTTTATTAATTTTTTTGCTCTTTTGCCTATTTCCGTTAGTTTTTCAAGGTTTTTATAGTTCTTAATTTTTTATTAAGTTCTTTTTTATTATTATATTCTTTTTTTCTCGTTATCATATAAAATGTCATTAATTAATATTTTATTAATTTTTACTAATTTGTTGCACTTATTTTCTATTCTATGATATAATTATTATTAGAGGATAATATGAACGAAGTAATAGAAATTTTAAATAAATTGAATATAAAATTTGATATGATTAATCATCCAGCTGTATATACATCAGAAGAAGCTGATTTTTATGTAAAAGATATAAAATGTAGTAAAGCAAAAAATTTATTTTTAGCTGAAAAAAATGATAAAAAGTTTTATCTATTTATTATTAAAGATACTAAAAAATTAGATATAAAAAAAGTAAGTAAATTAACCCAAGATAGATTGCACTTTGCAAGTGAAAATAGTTTAAAAGAAAAAATGAATCTAACTCCTGGGATGGTTTCTATATTTGGACTAATAAATAATAAAGAAAATGATATAAAAACTTATATTGACAAAGAACTTTTAGATGAAGAGCTTATTGCCTTCCATCCTAATGATAATACAGCTACAATGTTAATAAATACAAATGATATATTAAGATTTCTACAAGAAATGAACTTTAATTATGAAATTATAAATTTATAATTTAAAGGAGAAATTTATGAAACAATATTTAAAAGACTTAATGGAAAATGATAAAGAATTTCAAGAAATCATTAAACCATTAATTACAAATGAAACAGTTTTGCAAATGAAGAATTTCAGACAACATTATGAAACAACATGTTTTGACCATTGTTATGCTGCTGCATATTACTGTTATTTAATCTGTAAAAAATATAATTTAGATTATAAATCAGCAGCAAGAGCTGCCATGCTACATGACCTATTCTTATATGATTGGAGAAAAAGGCAACCAGACAGAAAAGGTCTTCATGCATTTACACATGGCAAAATCGCTTGTGAAAATGCTTGTAAATTATTTGATTTAAATGAAAAAGAAAAAGATATGATTATAAAACATATGTGGCCAGTTACAGTGGAGTTTCCTAAATCACTAGAAGGTTTCATATTAACTTTTGTTGATAAACACTGTGCCATGTCAGAAACATTTGAAGTGCTAAAGTCAAGATTGTTCATGAAAAAAGCTTTCCGTTATGCTTATGTGTTCTTAAGTTTAATTATTATAAAATTTTAATATATAACATGTTAGAGAGGTTCTCCTCTCTTTTTTTATTTGACTTTTTTATACAAACCTTTTATAATAATTTATGTAAACGTAAAAACGTTGAAAGGATTAGAAATGCTTAAGTCTATTTATCGTAGCTTTATTACTAAGAATTATCCTGAAATTAATGCTGAGCAAGTAACTGAACTTTTCTTTTACCAGGCATTAATCACGTGGGTTTCCGTTTTTTGTTTTAGCACATTTTTCATGGTTCTTCTAGCAGTTGTTTTGTACTATTTGCACAATATCTTTTCTTTATACATTACAATTTTTATAATCATTTCATCTGTTATGTTTTCGTTTGCATATGTGTCAAATAAAAAATTCAAACCAATTTATGCATTATACAAATTCTTGTATTTTAATATATATGCAAAGAAAGGGAAAGCATTAACGAGAAAGGATTTTAAGAAGTTAAAAAAAGTACACAGACCTTTTTATAGGTATTTTTACGACGGTAAAGCTATCAACGATTGCTATTTCACATCATTCTTTCTGCTTAAATTATTGCAAAAAGATAAAATGCAATTCTTAGCAGTTAGAGACTATGATCCTTCTTGGAGAGAAAACTGCGACTATCACATGCATGTCGTATATGTTAACAATGGATATATTTTTGATACAGACTCTTACTTGCAATTTCCTTACGATAAATATATTTCGCTGATGGATGCAAAAGAGTTCAAATCTTTTTCATTTGAGGATGTCAAAGACCTAACTGAAGAAGAATTCGGTAAAATCCATCATTCTGAGTTGGTATCATGGTGCGAAAAAAATCACTTTTTTCTCTGGGTTGATTGTCCAGTAGTTGAATAGACACGCATTATCCCCTAGTGAATAACTATCACTAGGGGATTTTTTCTTCTTAATTTTTCTGTTTTGATGTATCTGCCCATCTTAACATCTTTATATCTTTATATTTACTTAAAACTTCTTTATATTTATCATATTCTTCTTCCCATAACTCATTTGGAACATTATCAAAAGCTTTAAATATTTTCTCCGCTTCTGATAAATAAATTATCTGCTCTTGTGGTGACATTGCTTCGTATTGTTTTGCAAATTTATATAATTTATCAAGCATTTGGTTTGCTTCAATAAATGACCAAAAATCTTTTACTTTCATTCCAAATAATTTTATCTGTAATACAGCATATGCTACTAACGCAAATATAATAAATATTAATATATATATTACTGCCAATATTGCTGTCATTTTTCCACCTCTTCATTTTTCCTTTTGTACTTTTTAATTATAACACTTATTGTTTTTTTTTGCAAATATTTACTATAATATATTTTCCTTCACTTCTATCTAGATTTTATAAATCCTTTGTGCTATAATAATACTGTTTTATTTTTATATTCTTTTTATAGGATTATATGAATAAATTATCATTATAATTAATATTTTTAGGAGAAGGAATTATGGATAATCATGAAGAAAAATTTGTTGTAACAAAAAGAGCCGGAATTTTAGGTATGGCTCGGAAATATATTTTTATTAATCATAAAATCAAGTATTGGTTTTTTATGTAGAAGTCAAGCTATGATTGCAGATAGTTTTAATAGTGCTGGTGATATATTTGCATCTCTTATGACATTTATTGGTAACCGTATTGCAAGTGTTCCAAACGACGAAGATCATAACTTAGGTCATGGAAAAGCTGAATATATTTTCTCAATGTTTATTAGTATAGCAATGATATTAGTTGCTGCTAAATTACTTTTTGATTCTATATCAAGCTTAGTATCAGGAGAAAAACTTTCATTTTCATGGTTTTTGATATTAGTTTGTATAATTACAATAGTAACTAAATTATGTTTATATTTATATACTCATTCTATAAACAAAAAACATCCAAGTATCTTACTTGAAGCAAATATGAAAGACCACAGAAACGACTGCGTTATAACTACTTTTACTCTAATTTCTATAATATTAACTCTTTTTGGTATATATTGGTTTGATGGTGTCGTAGGTATTGGTATTTCATTATGGATATGTTATACAGGAATTACAATTTTCATAGAAAGTTATAATGTTTTAATGGATATTAGTATAGATAGTAAAACAAAAGACTTAATTTTAGAAATAGCTCATAGTTACAAAGAAATTCAAGACGTAAAAGATATTGTTTCAGCTCCTGTTGGAGATAGATATCTAGTTTTTATTACTATTGGTCTTGATGGCAATATGACTACTTTTGAAAGTCATTCTCTAGCAGATGAGTTAGAAAAATCAGTTACTAAATTAGATAATGTTTATAAAACGGTTGTACATGTTGAACCACAATAAAAGGAGCCTATAGCTCCTTTTTTAATATCCTCTTTGATTTTGTAACCTTGGGTCTTCAAACTCCTCATCTAATTCCTCTACAACTTCTTGTGGAGTTTTTTCTACATCTGCATTTTGCTTTTCTATATATCTTTCCCTTGCATGTTCTTTATCTGGTGTTCCATCATCATTATAAAATCCCCATCTTCTTGCAAGTTCATCAAATGTAATTTCTGTTCCATCTTCTAAAAGAATTTTATCATCTACATGCACATGTGATTTTGTTCCTAAATCTCCATCCACATCTCTCTCATCCATTTTTACATCATCTACTGGATGTTTCTTTGCTTCTTCTAAATTTTTTTCTACAGTATCTTCTCCTTCTTGTTCATACTCACCAATTACACTTCTTGTACTTGTATCTGGTACAAATGTTGTATTTGAATCTCTAAGTTGTACTCCCATTGTTTCTGTAGAATCTCTTGCTTCTTCTCCTATATTTACCTCTACTCTTCCATATTCATTATTATCAATTTGTATAACTTTGTCACCTATTGAATATTCACTTAAAACACTATCATATTTTACTGTTCCATCATCTCTTACTTGATATTTTTCTTCTCTAGGATTATTTCCTGAACTATCTTTTTGTTCTAACTCTGGTATATATTTTGCTAATGGCTCAACTTCCCCTCTATTATTTATTATTACTAAAGAATATCTCGTTGTATTATTTTTCATTCTGTTTCCTTCTGCATCTCTCATCATATTCATATCATCTGATTCTATTACACCTAATTCTTTAGCATCCCCTGGAATTCTATCTCCTAGCCAAGTTCTTACATCATGCATATCATTTGCTCTTTCAGATAGCTCAATAGTCTGTTTAACAGCTACATCTTTTGTAGTAATAGTTGCCTCCCTATCATCTCCTTCTTCATCATCTTCTCTTTCATCTCCTTCTTTTTCCTTCACTTCTGCATGTTCTTCTTCATCTTCAGATAGTTCAATTCTTCTTATATCTCTTACATGTAAATCTCTATCTCCTAATTCTCTCATGTAAGTATCAATTTTTCTTGTTATTTCACTTTCTTTATCTATATCTTCTCTTGACATTCCATCTATTTTATCTTTTATTTGTGATGATACTTCATTATCCAATGTATTTTGTAACATTAATATATTATCTTCCATTACTTTTGGGTCTAATACACCTATTCTTATATCTCCAATATAATATTCATATAAATCTTCTTGCTTTCTAACCGTTACTTCTGCTATTCTTCCATCATCTAAAATAATTCTCATATTACCATCTCCTAAATGATTTCTCCAATTAAATCATAACTATTTACATCTATAATTTTACAATTAACAAATTTATTAATCAAGTCTTTTTCATTTAGTCCATCTTCGTTTTTTAAATATACTAACCCATCTATATCTGGAACATTTTCAATAGTTCTTCCTATATAATATTTTCCATCAAATGAAATATTTTCTATTAGCACTTCATAAACTTTACCTATTTTCTTTTCTAGGTTTTCTTCCGAAATTTCTTGTTGTTCTTTCATTATCTTATTATATCTTGAAGTTTTTGTATTTCCATGTATTTGCTCAGGAAGTCTTGCTGCTGGTGTTCCATCTTCTTTAGAGTATTTAAATACCCCTAACTTATCAAATTTAGCTGCTTTTACAAAATCTAATAACTCATTAAATTCTTCCTTTGTCTCTCCAGGGAATCCAACAATTAGACTTGTTCTTAATGTTACATCTGGTATTTTGTTTCTTATCTTAGAAATTAATTCATTTATTTGTTTTTTATTTGTTTTTCTGTTCATTCTTTTTAAAACATTATCTGATATATGTTGAAGTGGTATATCAAAATATTTTGCAATTTTAGAATTTGTAGCTACAACATCTATTAATTCTTCTGTTATGCCTTCTGGATAACTATATAAAAATCTAATCCATTTGATACCATCGATTTTGCTTATATCATCTAATAAACTCGCAAGTTTGCTTTCTCCATATATATCAACACCATATTTTGTAGTATCTTGTGCAATTATAATTAATTCTCTTATCCCTTTTTTAGCCAAATCTTTTGCTTCTTCTATTATTTCTTCTTTTTTTCTACTAACAAAAGGACCTCTTATATATGGAATTGCACAATATGTGCATCTATTACTACAACCTTCGCCTATTTTTAAATAAGCATAATTTTTTCCTGTAGTTACAATCCTATCTAAATATTCTCCTTGTGAAAACATAGGCATTGGTGGAATTTCAGATATCTTAGTTATTTTCTTAGTTTTTGATTTTTCCACAATATCTCTTTTTACTAAATCTTCTATCTTGTCCCAAAGAATATCATATTCATCAAGCTTTATCCACAAATCTACTTCAGGAAGCAATTTTACTAATTCATCATAATATCTCTGTACTAAACATCCCATTACGATTAAATACTTACATCTTTTTTCTTTATATTCTGCCATCTCTAAAATTGTATTTATTGCTTCCTCTTTTGCAGAATCAATAAATCCACAGGTATTAATAACTAATATATCTGCTTTTTCTTCATCATTTACAACCTTATAATTATGTTCTTTAAACTTTCCAATTGTTATTTCTGTATCTATTAAATTTTTACTACATCCAAGTGATATAAATCCTACGTTCATTTCTACCTTCCTTTTTACTCCTTATGACTACATATATGTTTTCTTGTCATTTCCATTAAATCTAGTTTTGTAAAACCTTCTACTTGTGTCTTTGTCCTATCTTTCTTTAATTCTTCTTTTAGTAATTCTACAATTTTATCTTTATCTTCCTTAGCTCCCATATCTATATAATCAATAATAATTATTCCACCTGTGTCTCTTAATCTTATTTGCTTAGCTATTTCTACTGTTGCTTCTTTATTTACTTTAAAGATTGTTTGTTCTAAGTTTTTATTTCCTGTATATTTTCCTGTATTTACATCTATAGCTGTTAAAGCCTCTGTTTTATCTATAGTAATAAATCCTCCGCATTTAAGCCAAACTTTTCTATTTTTTGATTTTTCTATTTGTTTTTCTATATCATATATATCAAAAATATTCTCTTTTTCTTTTAATTCTACTTTTATATCTTTATATTCTGTGTTTTCTTTTAGTACTTTTTCAATCGCTTCTTTTTCACTTTTGTCATTTACTACTATTTTCTCAATCTTATTTTCTACTAAATCTAATAATATTTTTTCTAATATATCTTCACTTTTATACAAAAGTTTAGGTTTATTATTGTTTGGATTAATATTTGTTCCTGTTATCTTGTTCCATTTTGCCTCAATTTTCTTTATATCATCTATTACTTCTTGTTCTTTTCCTTCTGCTGATGTTCTAATAATAGCTCCATTGTTTTTACTTAAGTTTTCTCTTACTAATTTTATAAGTCTTTCTTGCTCTTTTTTATCCTCTATTTTTTGAGATATAGTAACTATATCTGTATTTGGCATTAAGACAATATATTTACTAGGTAAGTTTATATGTGTAGATACTCTTGCTCCTTTTTTTTCATTACTGTCTTTTTTTACTTGTACTAATATTTTTTGATTTGGCTTTATAACATCTTTTATATTAATACTTGTATCTAATTTTTCCTTAGTTTCATCCACTTTTGGTAAAACATCCTTTAAGTGTATAAAACTATTCTTTTCTGTGCCTATATTTACAAAAGCAGATTGCATTCCTTCTATTATGTCTTTTACTATTCCTATATAAATATTTCCTTCTTTTCTATTTTGTTTGTTATCTTCTTCATAATATTCCACTAATATGCCATTTTCAACTAAAGCTATTTCTTTCTTATCTTTATTTTTTCGTACAAATATCTCTGTCATTTCAACCTTCCTTACTAATTAAATTTGTTCATCGCATTATCTACGCCTGATTTTATTATTTCAACAACTGCATCTTTTGCGGCCGTCGTTGATTTATCTAATATCTCTTGTTCTTCTTCTGGTATTGGACCAATTACATATCTTATAAAATCATTATCTTCAGGCTTTCCAATACCCACTCTTATTCTAGCAAAATCTGTACCTAAATATTGAACTACTGATTTCATTCCATTATGAGATCCTGGTCCACCTTTTTTTCTTATCTTTATAGTTCCTAGGTCTACATCCATATCATCATAAATAACAATTATATCATCATTTTCTATTTTATAAAAGTCCACAACCTCTTTTATGCTTTCTCCACTTAAGTTCATAAAAGTCTGTGGCTTTAATAATATTACTTTTTCGCCTTCTATCATTCCTGTTCCGTATAGACCTTTAAATTTCTTCTTATTTACTTCAATATCATATTCTTTAGATATTTTATTTATTGTATTAAATCCCATATTATGTCTTGTACTACTATAATCTTCCTCAGGATTTCCTAATCCTACTATTAAATACATTATTTTTCTCCTTATTTTTAAACTATTATCTATTTTACCTTGTTTTTTACTTTTTTTCAAGTATTTTAAAAGTGTTCTCTAACTTTTTTAAGTTATTGAACACTTTTTATGAGATTTTTATTTTTTCAATTTCATCTCTGATAGAAATCTCTATTAAAATTTATAATGTACCATATTATGTTTCAGGTATAATTTTGTATTTGAAATTAGATTTTGGAATTATAACTACTGGACGAAGTCCATATTCATCACTTGTTACACCATTGGAAAATTGGTTAGAATTACCAGATACATAATACATATATGATCCAAATTGAAACTTTCCATAAGGAGAAGCCAACCACCATTTTGAACTTGTTCCATTATTGTATATTCCGTTATTATAATCTACTGAAAGGTTCTCAATAGAAGTAATTTCATATCCTACTATTTTACAATCAATTTCTATTTGGTTAGGTCTTGAATTTTGTACTGCTGTGGCATTATATGAATTTCTAAATAATTCTAACGTTGGTCCGCCTATTGCATAGCTTGCATTTCCAGTACTATCTTTATATTCACTCCATATGTTTTGGTCCATTAAGTATGCTACTGCTTTCGCATTACTATATGTACTAGGGGTATCTCCTAACGTTTCATACCATTTGCTATTTAAATATCTTAAATCTTGTTGTACTGCTTCTGAACCTGTTTCATAATTTGATATATAATCATATAAAACACAAGAATCTACTGTATTACTTCCATCTTGTTTTGATGAAATTAAGTATACATAATTTTCGTCATCATAAAATATTCTCCATGTTAAATTAATTCCTTCCGTCTCTTCTTTTTGTGATACATAATTTACTTTATCTCCATAATTAATTACACTTACTTCTGTTGTTTCTTCTCCAGTTGTTGTTCCTCCTATTGCATTATTTAGAAAATTATTATATTCATCAAGTCTTCCTTCTTCAATTTCTTGTGCATTTTCTGTTGCATTTTTTGCTCTTTGTGCTTGTATAAGTATTCCATTTTTTCCTGTTAACATTGCAATTGATACTCCAGCTAAGATTAAAAGTACAATAATAGTTATTACTAATGCTATTAATGTGATACCTCTCTCTTGTTTTTTCTTTGTTTCTATTCTGTTTTTCTTTTGTAGTTCTTTCATTCAAATTTCCCCCTTTATTTTATTTTTATCATATTTATTAATATACACAAGTATAACATTATGATTATTAAGAAATCAATAAATAGTAATAATTTTTATAATATTTTTTGTTTATCGTTTTTTTATTTATAAAACATAATGAAAATATTTACTGGTGATTATAATGTTTTTGATAATTTAATAAAATACATATGTACGTTTCCATAGTAATAAGAAAAAGATTGAAGTTAGCAGAACACAAACTTCAATCTCTACTTCAAGACAACACGAGTAGAACTTCGGTCTTACTCTCTTTTATTTTATTGTTATTTTTTGTTTTATTCTTAATCAATAATTTTTGTAAAATTTCTTTTACATTTAAATCGTAACATTTGTTTATTCCATTATCAATATTTCTTTATTCGTTTTTATTCTTTTATTTAAGCTGTTTTTTGACCCCGTCCCAAAAAACAACTCACACAAAAAGCACCAACAAAGGTGCTTCTTATTTTTTATTATTCTGCTGATTCTTCTGTTTGTTCTGGAGCTTCATAAGCTTCTAAGATAGCTTTTTGAATTTTCTCTCTAGTTTCAGCATTGATTGGATGAGCTATATCTTTGAATTCTCCGTTTGGAGTTTTTCTGCTAGGCATAGCTATAAATAATCCATTTTGGCTTTCGATAACTTTAATATCATGAACTGCGAATTCGTTATCGAATGTTACAGAAGCAACAGCTTTCATTCTGTTCTCTGAATTTACTTTTCTTAAACGTACATCTGTGATTTGCATTTTGCGTGCACCGCCTTCCTTAAGTTTTAAAAATTTTTTTGTACATACCGTTTAATCTTATGTACAATTATATTATTCTTCAAAAAAAATTTTTTTCCTTCTTTTTTTTACAAAAATTTAAATTTTATTTATTTTTTATAATAATATTGTAACTATTTTTAAATTTTTTAATAATATATATTACATATTTTATCTAAATACTTGAAATTTTGGGAATATAATTATATAATTTGATATCATAAAAGGAGTTGTGTATTTATGCCAAATATTGAACATATAAAGAAATATAAAAATATACATATGATTGGAATTGGTGGAATCAGTATGAGTGGAATTGCAGCAATTTTACAGAACTGGGGATTTAATGTTACAGGTTCTGATACTTCTGATTCTGAAGCAGTTCAATTATTATTAAAAAAAGGAATTAAAGTTGTTATCGGTCATAGCTTAGAAGATGTCGCAACATCAGATGTTGTGATTTATTCTGCTGCAATAAAACAAGATGACCCAGAAATGTTAGAAGCAAAAAGACTAGGTATCCCAACAATAGAAAGAGCTGATTTCTTAGGTGAAATTACTCGTTGTTATAAAGATACTATCTGTATTTCAGGAACACATGGTAAAACAACAACAACATCTATGGTTTCACTTTGTTTCTTAGAAGCTTTAAAAGACCCTAGTATCCAAGTAGGTGCCCTATTAAAACCTCTAAATGGAAACTATAGAGTTGGAAATAGTGAACATTTTATTATTGAAGCTTGTGAATATGTTGAAAGTTTTCTAAAATTTAGTCCTAAAGCTGAAATTATTTTAAATATTGATAATGACCATTTGGATTACTTTAAAACTTTCGATAATATCAAAAATGCTTTTATTAAATATGTAAAACTACTTCCAAATGACGGTATTTTAATTACAAATGCTGATGATAAAAATTGTATGGATTTACCAAAATATACTGGTGCAAAAGTTTATACATATGGAATAGATAATCAAAATGCTGATTTTACAGCTAAAAATATAACATTTGATGATGATGGTTTCCCTGAATTTGATGTGTATTATAAAAATGAATTCTTTGTAAAATTACAACTTTCTGTACCTGGACGCCATAATGTTTTAAATGCTTTAGCTTGTACTGCATTATGTACAGAATATGGTATTGAAAGAAAAGATATAGCAGTTGCATTAGAAAGATTTACAGGAGCACATAGAAGATTCGAATTTAAAGGAAAAATAAATGGAACATCAAGCGTTTATGATGACTATGCACATCACCCAACAGAAATAAAAGCAACATATAATTCATTATCAAATAAAAAATACAATAAGTCTTGGGTTATTTTCCAACCACATACTTATAGTAGAACAAAAACTTTATTAGATGATTTTGCAGATGCTTTAATTAATTTTGACCATATCGTAGTTTTAGATATATATGCTGCAAGAGAAAAAAATACATATAACATTTCTTCAAAAGATTTAGTTAATAAAATCAAAGAATTAGGCAAGGAAGCTAAATATATTCCTAATTTTGAAGAATGTGTAAAATATGTAAAAGATAATATAGAAAAAAATGATATCATTGTAACTTTAGGTGCAGGTACTGTAACTGAAATCGGACCTATGCTTGTTGATTAATATATTTTTATTAAATATATTAATGTAATATATAAAGCAGAAGATTTATATCTTCTGCTTTTCTATTGTATATATACTTCCGGCTATGCCGGTAGTAATGAAAGCTTTAGCTTTATAGCAAAGCAACTCCTTTCATGTTA
>CALXXB010000027.1 GCA_944392525.1 uncultured Clostridia bacterium
TAGTTCAATGGTAGAACCTCAGCCTTCCAAGCTGATGACGTGGGTTCGATTCCCACTACCTGCTCCAAATAAAATGACTATTTGTAGTCATTTTTTTGTTTGAGAATACTAACAAATTAATAAAACTGATTAAAAATATATTAAATAAATAATAATTTTATGAGAGTAGATATTATAATTAATATCACACTCTTTTTTTATTTCATTTTTTTGTTAAAAAATATTGTTTAAAGAGCTAATATGCTTGTAAAATTTTGTGAATTAGTGTAAAATACGTTTAGATTGTAAATAATAATTAGGAGTGATTAAACAATGCGATTCGTAACAGATGAAGAGTCAAAAAAACAATATAAAGAATTTTTAGAAAATCATGAAAGATGTAACTTTCAACAATCATTGGAATGGGCAGAAGTAAAAAAGCCAAATTGGAAACCAGAAGTGGTTTTAGCAGAAGATGAAGATGGAAATATAGTAGGTTCTATATGCGTATGGATTCGTAAAATGCCTATATTTGGTAATATGATATATTCACCAAGAGGACCTGTATGTGATATACATGACATTGCAGTTATGAAACAATTAACAGATGGAATAAAAGAGCTTGGAAAAAAATATAATGCATTTGTATTTAGAAATGAACCAGATATATTAAGTTCAGATCAAGACTATAGAGATGTAGTAACAAATTTAGGATATAAAATAAAAGATGATGCCAAAGATTTCAAAGATGAAATTCAACCAAGATATGTATTTAGGCTAGATATCAAAGGAAAGACAGAAGAAGAGGTAATGGCAGGATTTAAACAAAAATGGAGATATAATGTACGTCTAGCTACAAGAAAAGGTGTAACAGTAAAAGAAGGAACAAAAGAGGATTTAAAAGATTTCCATAGAATAATGGTTGAAACAGGAAAAAGAGATGGATTTATAATAAGACCATTAGAATACTTTGAAAAGATGTATGATTGTTTAGGAGACCATATGAAGGTATTAATGGCATATTATGATGGAAAACCAATATCTGGAGTTATACCAATCTTTTATGGAAATAAAACTTGGTATCTATATGGAGCAAGTAGTAATGAACATAGAAATCTAATGCCAAATTACTTATTACAATGGGAAATGATAAAAATGGCAATTGCAAGAGGGGATGATGTTTATGACTTTAGAGGAGTGTCAGGAGTAGTAGACGAGAATCATCCACAATATGGTTTATATAGATTTAAACAAGGATTTGGAGCAACATTTACAGAATTTATTGGAGAAGTATATCTACCATTTAAACCATTAACTTATAAATTATATAAATTTTCAGAAAAAGCATTTAGAACATTAAGACAAATAAAAAGAAAATTATCTAAATAAAGGAGTAAAGTATTGAATACTTTAATAATTAAAAAAGATGATTTAAGACATAATATAGAAAAAATAAAGGAATTTGCTTTAAAGAGAGGACAAGATGATAATGGGAATTCATTAAAGATAATTGCAGTTGTAAAGGCTAATGGATATGGATTAGGGATAGTAGAATACACGGAATTTTTAATCGATAATGGAATATCAAGTTTTGCAGTATCAACAAAAGAAGAAGCCATTCTTTTAAGAGGAGCGGGAATAAAGGAAGAAATATTAATGCTATCTGCATCTAGCATAAAAGATGAATTAGAAGAATTGATAGAAAATGATATAATATTAACACTTGGATCTAAAGAAGATGCAAAAGCAATTGATGAATTAGGTGAAAAGTTAAATAGAAAAATAAAAGTACACTTAAAAATAGATACAGGATTTGGTAGATATGGTTTTATCTATTCTAAAAGAGATGAACTAGTAGAAACTATCAAAAACTTAAAAAATATAGAAATAGTGGGAACATATACACATTTTTCTGTAAGCTTTTTTGATGAAAAATATACTAAATTACAATTTGAAAGATTTATAGATGTAATAGAAGTATTAAAAATGAATGAAATAGAACCAGGGATTTTACATGTATGCAATTCAGCAGCTTTCTTAAAATATCCATATATGCACTTAAATGCTGTAAGAATAGGTTCAGCATTTTTAGGAAGATTACCATTTAATGATTACCTAAAATTGAAGAAAATAGCATATTTAGAAAGTGAAGTTACAGAGATAAAAGAATTACCAAAAGGATTTAATATAGGTTATTCTAATTCCTATAAAACAAAAAAAGAAACAAGAATTGCGATTGTACCTTGTGGTTACATGTCAGGATATAATGTAAAAGCAGAAGATGATTTATTTAGGTTTATAGATAAATTAAGATTTTTAAAAAACGATATAATGAATTTGTTTAAAAAAGAAGCACTATATGTTAAGATAAACGACGAAAAGTATAAAGTCTTAGGGAGAGTTCGGAGCCTATAACTTAGTTCTAGATATAACAGGAAAGCAAGTGAAAATTGGTGATAAAGTAGAATTAGATGTAAATCCAAAATTTGTAGATTCTAGCATAAGAAGGGAGTACAGATAAATGGAAAATGAAAAGAAAACAGAAGATGTAAAAGAAGAGAAAAAAGAAAATCCAAAAAATAATAATGAAAATGAAATGAATATGGGATTTTTTAAAAAAGTATGGTATTCAATTGTTAAAATTGAAAAATATCCTAATATGTCAGCACAAGGATTAGGAAAAGCAGTAAGTTATTTGGTAAAAATAGTTGCAATACTTACAATTGTTTTTTGTTTGGGAATAGTATATCAGGCACATGGATTAGTTAATGAAGGAATAGCATATTTACAAAATAGTTTTCCAGAATTTTCATATAAAGATGGAACATTAAATGTAGAATCAGAAGAGCCAATAACAATATCAGCAGAAGATTCAGTTGTAGGAGAGACAATTGTTGATACTAACACTGAAGATGAAAGTATAATTAACCAGTATATAAACCAAATAACAAATGAAGGTGGCGGAATTATAGTTCTAAAAGATAGAGTGATAGTAAAAAATGTAGCAGTAGCAGGAACAATTAGCTATTCATATACAGATATATCAGAAGCAATGGGAGTTAATGAATTTAATAAACAAGACGTAATAAATATTGCAAATAGTGAAAAAATTATAGCATTATATGTAAGTATATTTTTAACAATATTTATGTATGTATTTATAATGTATTTCCTAAGTACACTTACAAATGCAATGTTACTTAGCTTCTTTGGATTTTTTACAGCTTGGCTTGCAAGAATAAAGATGAGATATGTAGCAATATTTAATATGTCAGTATATGCACTTACATTGTCTACTATATTAAATATATTATATATAGCAGTAAATATATTTATCCCATTTGAAATTGAGTATTTCCAAGTAATGTATGTTGCAGTGGCAGCTATATATTTGGTAGCAGCGATATTTATATTAAAAAGTGAATTTGTAAAAAAACAAATGGAATTAATGAAAATAGCAGAAGCACAAGAAATAATTAAAAAGCAAATGGAAGAAAAAGAAAGAGAAGAAAAAGAAAGAAAAGCGAAAGAAGAACAAAAAAGAAAGGAAAAAGAAAAAGAGGAAAAGAAAAAGAAGGAGAAAGAAAAGGAAGAAAAGAACGATAATGAAGGAGAAGAACCACAAGGTTCTGGAGCATAAAATAAAAATATAAGGGGAGAAGGAGGAAAAATGAGTAAAGATAGAAATGATAAAAAAGAACAAAGTAAAGATAAAAAGGGAAGAAATCAGCTAATATTAATTTTAGGATTACTTGTGGTTCTAGCAGTGCTAATAGGATTAACAATATATTTAATGAATAATCAGAATAATAAAGAAGAAAATACTTTAGCATATACAGACTTAATTCATGAAATTAATAATGAAAATGTAGAGAGTGTAGAATTAACAACAGGAAGTTCAAGTGCAAAAGTAAAACTAAAAAATGAAGAGGAAGAAAAAACAACAATTGTACCTAATGTTGAAAGTTTTATGGATTTACTACAGACTAAAGTAGAAGAAGGAAATGAAATAGAATTAATACAAAAACCTAGAAGTTTTATATCTCAATTACCAAGTTATATAATTTCATTTTTACCAACAGCAATTATGCTTGCGTTATTTATAATGTTATTTAAAATGCAAGGCATTGGCGAAAAGGGAAAAGTATATGATGATACAGAAAGAAAGACAAAAGTAAGATTTGATGATGTAGCAGGATTAGATGAAGAAAAACAAGAAATGATGGAAATTGTAGATTTCTTAAAAAGACCAGAAAAGTATACTAAAATGGGGGCAAGAGTTCCAAAAGGAGTATTACTTTATGGAAAGCCTGGAACAGGAAAAACTTTGATTGCAAAAGCCATTGCAGGTGAAGCAGATGTACCATTTATTTCAATGAGTGGATCAGAATTTATAGAAATGTTTGCAGGACTTGGAGCATCACGTGTTAGAAAATTATTTGAAAAAGCAAGAAAATTAGCTCCTTGTATTGTATTTATAGATGAAATAGATGCAATTGGTTCTAGAAGAACATCAAATAGTGGAGCAGAAACTGAAAATAATCAGACATTAAATCAATTGTTAGTAGAAATGGATGGTTTTGGTTCTGAAGAAACTATAATAGTACTTGCTGCAACAAATAGACCAGAAATGCTTGATAAAGCACTTTTAAGACCAGGTAGATTTGATAGGAGAATTACTATACCAGCTCCTGATTTAAAAGGAAGATTAGATATACTTAAGATTCATAGCAAAGATAAAAAATTAGCTGATGACGTAAACTTAGAAAGTATTGCAGAAGATACAGCAGGATTTACTGGAGCAGAACTTGAGAATATATTAAATGAAGCAGCAATTATAGCAACTAAAAATAAACATGAAGATATAGAAAATTCAGATATAGAAGAAGCTGTGAAGAAAGTAACAGTAGGATTAGAAAAGAGAGAAAGAAAATATTCAGATAAAGATAAGAGATTGACAGCTTATCATGAAGCTGGACATGCTGTTGTAAGTAGATACTTACCTACACAAACTAATGTAAAAGAAATATCTATTATACCAAGAGGCGTTGCTGGTGGATATACAATGTATAAGTCTGATGAAGATAAATATTATATATCAAAAACAGAAATGCAAGAAAAACTAGTAGCATTACTTGGTGGTAGAGCAGCAGAAAAATTAGTTTTAAATGATATCTCAACAGGTGCAAGTAATGATATTGAAGTTGCAACAGGGATTGCAAGAGATATGGTAACTAAATATGGAATGAGTGATAAATTAGGACCAATAGATTTCCAAGGAAAAGAACCATATGAAATGCAAATGTTTGGTGAAAATATTGGAGATAAGATAGGAGAAGAAGTTAAAGAGTTAATAAATGCAGCATATAACAGAGCTATTTCATTATTACAAGAACATAGAGATAAGTTAGATGCAATTGCTGAAGAATTACTTCAACATGAAAAAATTAATGAAGAACAATTTGATAAATTCTTTGAAGAATAAATTAGGAAAGAGTGATTATAGTCACTCTTTTTTTTATAAAAAATTTAAAATAATTACAGAATTCGACAATTTTTTTAAAATTGATGTGTTAAAATAACAATGTTTTATTGCAATAAAACACTTTATATCAAGATTTCATTCAAAAAAGTTTTATTTTTAAAATTAATCATTTAATTAAATTTTATCTATAAAATCTATTTTTCTATTGAAAAAATTTAATAAAGATGTTAAAATGAAGGAGAAATTATATGCAAGATAGACTACCTTTAACATCTGATTATGTCTTTAAGAGAATTTTTGGACAGGAAGAAAATAAGGATGCTCTTAAGGATTTCTTAGAGAGCATATTAGATGTTGAAATAAAGAATATAAAAATAAATAATCCAGAAATACCGAAAAATTATTATGATAGTAAATTTGGGGTTCTAGATTTAAAGGTGACTCTAAACAATGAAATAGTAGTCGATGTAGAAATGCAAATGCAAAATCAGCACAATATAGAACAAAGGATGCCATATTATTTGTCTAGTAACTATGCAAATAGTATAAAAGAGGGACAGTCATATAGCGAGAGTAAAAAATCAATAGTAATAAGTATCTTAAATTTTAACTATTATAAAAGAAATGAATATCATTCAGTGGCGAGGATGAAATTTGAAGAAGCAAAACCAGAAGAAGTAGTAGATATGGAATATGAAAAAGAGGATATTTATGCAACTGATTATTTAGAAATGCATATTATAGAATTACCCAAATTTAAAAAGAAAAAACCAGAAATACACAGAAAGTTAGAACAATGGTTATGTTTATTTATAGGGAGTGAGGGGCAAGTGGAAAAAGCAGGGAAGTTAAATAAAGAAATAAGAAAAATAAATAAAAAGTTAGCTTCTATGAGTTTAAGTAATGAGGAAAGGAATAATTATGAGTTTAGATTAAAAGCAATAAGAGATGAGGCAAGTGCAATAGATTATGCCACAAGAGTGGGACTTGAAAGAGGAATGAAGCAAGGAATAAAGCGAGGAATTGAGCAAGGAATTGAGCGAGGAATTGAGCAAGGAATTGAACAAGGAATTGAACAAGGGCAGAAACAAAAAGCAAAAGAAATTGTAAAAAGAATGTTAAGAAAAAATGCAAAAGTAGACGATATAATAGAATTTACTGGGTTAACAAAAGAGGAAGTTGAGAGAATAGAAAAAGAAGAAAAAGGTAAATAAGTTAATATAAAATAGTGCCAAATAGAAAAATGGCACTATTTTTGTGGAAAATATGCCATTTTTGTGATATTATAGTAATGTATTATTGGAGGTGAGGTTATGACAATAAGAGAAACAATAAGAAAAGGAATGATAATGCTTAAAAATAATAACATAACAGAGCCAAACATAAAGGCAAGACTTATAATGCAATACGTACTAAATAAGCCTAGAGAATATTTAATGATATATGATAACAAGACAGTAATGCTAAGACAAGAAGTAAATTATTTTAAAGCAATAAAGAAATTATGCCAAGGATTGCCTTTGCAACATATAACACATAGACAAGAATTCATGAAGATGACATTTTATGTGGATGAAAATGTGTTAATACCTAGACAAGATACAGAGACATTAGTTGAAGAAGTAATTAGGATTGCTAAAAAGATAAATGCAAAAAAGTTTCTAGATTTATGTACAGGAAGTGGAGCAATTGCAGTATCACTTGCAAAATATATAGAAGGAAGCAATGTTACAGCAGTAGATATATCAGGAAAAGCATTAAATGTAGCAAAACTAAATAGTAGAAATAATGAGGTAGAAGATAGAATAACATTTATAGAATCTGATTTGTTTAAAGACTTAAAGAAAGAAAAATATGATATGATTGTTTCAAACCCACCATATATAAAAAAAGAAGTTATAAAGAAATTAGATAAAGAGGTGCAAAAAGAGCCACGTATTGCCTTAGATGGTGGATATGATGGTCTAGACTTTTATAGAAAAATAATAAATGAGGCAGATGAATATCTAAAATTTCATGGATATTTATGCCTAGAGATAGGTTATGACCAGAAAGAAGAAGTGGAAGAGTTAATAAAAGAACAAGGAAAATATATTGATACTTATTGTAAAAAAGATTTATGTGATAATGATAGAGTAATAATTACAAGATTAAATTAAAAGGAGAGAAAATTATGTCTTTTTCTTCAGAAGTAAAACAAGAGCTAAATAAAAATAGTAATTTAGCAAACAAGAAAATTGTAAAAAATGAGCTAATAGGATATTTGATTTCAAGAAATATAGAAATAGGAGAAAGAAATCAAATAAAGTTTTCAACAGAAAGTGATTACAATATTAATAGGTTTTCTAAATTACTTTCAAATTTAGATATTAACCATAATATAGAAATAATTGGTAAAAACTTTGTAATAACATTAAAGAAAAAAGATATTAACAATTTGGTTGATATAAAAAATAATTTAATTTATCTAAAAGATGGATATATAAAAAATCTAAAGGATGAAGGACTAAGAGCAATAATAAGAGGAGTGTTTATGGGGTCAGGTTCTATAAATGATCCTAATAAAAAATATCATTTAGAAATTAGTTTTAATGCGGAAGAAAATTTAAATGATGTCATTTCTATATTAAATATATTAGACATAAATACAAAGAAAATGATAATTGAACATAAGAAATCGTTATACATAAAAGAAGGAGAAGAAATATCAAAATTTTTAGCTTTAATTGGAGCGGCAAAAGCAGTCATGAAATTTGAAGAAATACGTATACAAAAAGAGATGAGAGGAAAAGTAAATAGAATAGTAAATTGCGAAACAGCTAACCTAAATAAAACAATAAATGCTTCAATAGAACAAATAGCAGCGATAAGGAAATTAAAGGAAAATGGAAAATTTAATAACTTAAGTGAAAATTTAAAAGAAATTGCAAACTTAAGATTAGAAAATCCAGATATGTCACTTGTTGATTTGGGAAAGAAATTAGACAAACCACTTGGAAAATCAGGGGTGAATTATAGACTAAAAAAGATAATGGAGATAGCAAATGAATAATAACTTTGGAATATATATACATATACCTTTCTGTAAAAGAAAATGTAGCTATTGTGATTTTATTTCTTTTTCTAATAAAGATAGTTTAATAGAAGGTTATGTAGAAGCTTTAAAAAAGGAAATAGAAGATTTTGATTTTTCAAAATGCAATGTTACTACAATTTATTTGGGAGGAGGTACTCCTTCTTATATTAAAGAAGAATATATAAAAGAAATATTAGAATTATTAAAAGAAAAATTAATTAATAATAAAGTTTATTGGAAGGATATAGAAATTACAATTGAAGTAAATCCAGGAACTGTAACTAAAGAAAAATTAGAAACATATAAAGAAGCGGGGGTAAATAGATTAAGTATAGGACTTCAAAGTACAAATAATTCTTTATTAAAACAAATTGGAAGAATTCATAAGTTTGAAGATTTTTTGGACACGTATAATTTAGCAAAAGAAGTAGGGTTTGATAATATTAATGTGGATTTAATGATAGCACTTCCAAACCAGAGTATTGAAGATATAAAGGAAAGCTTAGAAAAGGTAGTGAACCTAAATCCTAACCATATTAGTGTATATTCATTAATAGTAGAAGAAGGAACTTTACTTGAAAAGCAAATAGATGAAGGAAAAATGCAACTTCCTTCTGATGAAGAAGAAAGAAGAATGTATTGGTATGTCAAAAATTTCTTAGAATTACATGGATATAATCATTATGAAATTTCTAATTTTTCTAAGAAAGGAAAAGAATCAAAACATAACTTAAATTGTTGGAATCAAGAAGAATATATTGGTTTTGGATTAGCAGCACATTCATATATAGATGGAATTAGATTTTGCAATACATCTAACTTAGAAGAATATATAGATAATATTAAAAATAATAGTCTAGATAAAAATAGAGAAATAGAAGAAAGACAGGAAAAAGAAGATAAAGAAAAAGAATTTATGATGTTGGGATTTAGAAAAATAGAAGGTGTAGATATTTCTAAATTTAAAGAAAAATACCAAGAAAATCCCTTATATTTATTCAGAAAAGAACTTGATAAATTAGTGTCAGAAGGTTTAATTGAAGTAGATTTAAATAGCATAAGATTAACAAATAAAGGATTAGATTTAGCAAATCTTGTTTTCGAAGAATTTATTTAAAAAAGAAAAAATGTTCGTAAAAACTATTGACAATTTTTAAAATTGAAGATAGAATAAAGACGAACATTTTTTTGAGTTGGAGGAATTAAAATGATATCTACTTTACATATAAAAAATATAGGAATAATAGAAGATTTAAATATAGATTTAAATAAAGGATTAAACGTACTAACAGGAGAAACAGGTGCTGGAAAAACACTTATTATTGATTCACTTGGGATAATATCAGGTGGAAGATTTTCAAAAGATATGATAAGAAGAGGAGCGTCTAATTCTTTTGTAGAACTTTGTATGTATGTACCTGAATCAAGTAAAGCAGAAGATGGAAATATAATAGTTTCTAGAGAAATAACTAGTTCTGGTAAAAATATGTGCAAAATAAATGGTAGAATGGTTACTGTAAATGAATTAAGAGAATTTATGAAAGAATTTATAGAAATACATGGACAAAATGATAATCAAAACCTTTTAGATAGTAAAAAACATCTAACATATTTAGACAGTTATTCTGGAGAAAAAATAACTTCTTTAAAAGATGAGTATATAAATTATTATAGTGAGTATAAAAATATCTTAAAAGAATTAAAAGAAAACTTGGGTGATGAAAAAGAAAAACAAAGAAAAATTGATTTGTTACAGTACCAAATAAATGAAATAGAAGAAGCGAACTTAAAATTAAATGAAGAAGATGAATTAGAAGAACAAAGAAGGGTAATGCAAAATTCAGAAAAAATATCAGACAGTTTAAATACAGCAAATAATTTAATTGAAGAAAATGGAATAGATAATATTAGTATGGCAATAAGGGCTTTAGAAAAAATAGAAAATATTGATAAAAAATATGAAGAAGCTTCAAGTAGTTTGAAAAATATTTATTATGAACTTCAAGAGATTGCAAGAGACATAAGTTCATATAAAGATGATACTTATTTTGATGAAGAAGAAAGAAATAATATTGAAGAAAGATTAGATTTAATCCATTCTTTAAAGAGAAAATATGGAAATACAATAGAAGAAATCTTACAATATAAAGACGAAATAAAAGGAGAACTAGAAAAGATAGAAAATTTAGAAGAATATAATATAAAATTAAGAAAGAAAAGAGACGAATTAGAAGAAAAATTAAATTTACTAGCCAAGAAAATGCATGAGATAAGAATTACATCTTCAAATAAATTAGTAAGTGATATTAATAAAGAATTAGAAGATTTAGAAATGAAAAATGCTAAAATAAACATTAAAGTAGATTATGTAGAAGATGATTTCTTTAAAGAAGGAAAAGATATTGTTAAATTCTATATTATAACAAATGTTGGAGAAGATGAAAAAGAACTATCTAAGATAGCATCAGGTGGAGAAATGTCTAGGATAATGCTTGCTATAAAGAAAGTTCTAGCAGAATTTGATAATACAGATGTACTTGTTTTTGATGAAATAGATACAGGAATTAGTGGAAAAGCAGCAAATAGTGTGGCTAAAAAATTAAAAGCAATTTCTCAAAAACATCAAGTTTTATGTATTTCACATTTGCCAAATATAGCAGCAATGGCAGATTATAATTATTTTATTAGCAAAAATATTATAGAAGATAGAACAAGAACACAAATAAAATTATTACAAGAAACAGAAGTAATAGAAGAAATTGCAAGAATATCTTCAGGAGAAGTAAATGAAGTTACTTTAAAATATGCAAGAGAATTAAGAAATAAAAAAGCCTCATAGAATAAACCTCTTAAATATGGATAAAATACTATAAGTATTTAGAAATATTTAGGAGGTTTTTTATGAAAGAATTTTTAAAAATAGAAGATGTTAGAGCTTTAGAAATTTTAGATTCAAGAGGAAATCCCACTGTACAAGTAGAAGTTTTAGTAGAAAATGGATACATTGGAAAAGCTTCAGTACCATCTGGAGCTTCTACAGGAAGTTTTGAAGCGGTTGAATTAAGAGATGGGGATAAAACAAGGTATTCTGGTAAAGGTGTAGAAAAGGCAGTTGAAAATGTAAATAAAAAAATATCTAAAAAAATTATAGGCATGAATGTATTTGATCAAAGAAGAGTAGATGAAGAGATGATTAAATTAGATGATACACCTAACAAATCAAATCTTGGCGCGAATTCTATTTTAGGTGTATCATTAGCTATAGCAAAAGCAGCATCAGAAGCCTTAGGCTTAGAATTATATCGCTATATAGGAGGAATTTATGGAACTGAATTACCTGTTCCTATGATGAATATTTTAAATGGTGGAAAACATTCTGATAATAATATAAGTATACAAGAATTTATGATTATGCCAGTAGGAGATATTACTTTTAGTGAAAGATTACGCAGAGGTGCAGAGATTTATCATACATTAAAAAATGTATTAAAAGAAAAAGGATACAGTGTAGGTGTAGGAGATGAAGGGGGATTTGCACCTAATTTAGATAATGAAGAACAAGCTTTGGATGTTATTATGGAAGCAATAAAAAAAGCAGGATATGAACCTGGAAAAGATATAATGCTTGCTTTAGATATTGCAAGTACAGAAATGTATGATGAAGCTAAAAAAATAAATAAGAATGGATATTACTTTTGGAAAACAAAACAATTTAAAGAAAAAGAAGAGATGATAAATTATATAGTAAGTTTATGTGAAAAATATCCTATTTATTCTATAGAAGACGGTTTAGCAGAAGAAGATTGGGAAGGATGGAAAGTATTAACAGAGAAAATAGGAGCTAGAGTTCAATTAGTCGGAGATGATTTATTTGTTACAAATCCACAAAGATTAAGAAGAGGGGTTGAAAACAATATAGCAAATGCAATTCTAATTAAACCTAACCAAATAGGAACATTAACAGAGACATTAGATACTATAAAACTTGCAAAAGAAAATGGATACAAAACAATAATATCTCACCGTTCAGGAGAGACAGAAGATACAACAATTGCAGATATAGCAGTTGGAGTAAATGCAGGACAAATAAAAACAGGGGCACCTTGTAGAACAGATAGAATTGCTAAATATAATAGATTATTATATATTGAACAAGAATTATAAAGAAAATAATAAAATGAAATAAGACAAATATTATATTATTCAAAAAATAGCCTTAAGTATAAACTTTAAGGCTATTTTAATTATTTATCTTATTTAATATTTTTATAAGTATTTAATTTTACTAATGAGAATGTAAATAATCCAACTGCTACAATACCTAATGTAACTAATATAGTTGTTAATCCTGCTTTAGGCAATTCTGCAGGTGGTTCTGTAAGTCTTAATACAGGTGTTACATCAGAAGATTCTTCATGGTTTTCTCCATTAAAATCATTATAAGTAATATCTACTTTTTCATTTGTATCTAATAATTTACCTACAATACTACTATCGAAATCTTTTTTTAATTTTAATGTGTATTGAACTATTGCTGTTTCACCACTTGCAAGTTCTGGAATTGTCCAAGTGATTGAATTGTCAGTAGTATTAACTTCAGCTGATATTTCTCCAATGTTTGCATCTGATACATAAGCAAATTCAAAATTATCTATAATTTCTTGAGGGAAGTAATCTTTTATTACTATATTTGTATAAGATTGTGAAATTGGTAATAATGAATTATATATATCATTCGTTATAGTTGTTTCTACTTGATCATCTGTAACATAGTAAAAGTTTCCTACCGTTGGACTTTCTTCAGTTCCAAATATTTCAGTAATAATTTGACCATTTGTTTTAGTATTTCCAAAAGGTACATCATCTTCATTATTTATTCCTGTAAGCATTGTTATCATTCTAATACCCTGAGAATCTAATTCTTGTAATTTTGATTTTGTAGCATTTATTGTATCATCTGAATAATATGGATTATTGTGACCTAATGAAATGTTTGGTACACCATCTGTTAAAACAATCATATATTTATTATTATCTTCTTCAGTAAATTGCTCACTAGCTAAAGTGATACCAGCATCTAAGTCTGTTCTTGGACCATTTGCTTCTATATTATCGATTGCAGAACTTAATGCAGATGAATCTGTACTTAAGTCTGATACAATATTAGCATCTTCAAGTGTTGCTTCTTGTGATATATCTGTACTATTTGAAGGATTATAGTAACTAGAGAAACTAACAATTCCTATTTTTAAGTCATCATTATTTTCTAATAAACTAGAAACTAAAGTTTTAGCAGATTCAAATATTAAATCTTTTCTAGTAGTTGTTTTAGCTTCATCAACTGTTTCGTTCATACTATTTGAATTGTCAAGGACTAACATAAGTTCTCCTGTTGGTTTTGCTTCAGCTTCATTATTAACTACTTGTAATTGAATAGTAACTTCTTTATTTGTTAAATCTTTTTCAATTAATTTTTTCTCGAAATAAGCGTTGTCACCAAGTTCTATTGTACAAACAGGTTCTTCTACAACTTCCATTTGAACTGTACTGTATGAAGCCATAGAAATATTTGCAATCAAAATTAATATCAAAAATAGTACTATAAAAATTGTTTTCTTCATATAAAATCCTCTCCTTAATATATTATTTACATACACTATTTATTTTATCACAAATAAAAAAATAAACAAGATTTTATAGAAAAATTTTACATTTGTAATAAAATTGTAAAGAAAAAAGAAAAGATACAAAAAAATAAGTATAAAAAGATGCAAAATACTTGAATTATTGTAAAATATATGCTAAAATATAAAAGTGTGATAAATATAAAAACCAATTAAAAAGCAAAGTATATATATTATAAAAATGCACAAGAGAAAAATGGTCGTAGGCTGAAAGCCATTTAGCATGAATATATAGAAATTTCACTTTTTAGGTCTTTTCTTGAAATAATAGTAGGGAAAAGCGGTTGAACCGTTAAAACTTTAATTGAGGTTAGTTAACAATAGAAACTAATAAATTTAGGTGGTACCACGAATGAACAACCATTTCGTCCTAAAAAGTAGGAACTGAAATGGTTTTTTTGATGAAAAAATTTTAATTAAGATTTTATCAAGGATGTGTTTATATGTTAAAACAAAGAATAGTAGAAAATTATTTTGATTCAAAAATTTATAGTAATCAAGAAATAATGCAAAGTATTGAAGAAACTAAAAAAGAATATTCTAAAAAAATAGTAGATGTAGATATTAATTTAAATGAATTTGGAGTTTATGTAGTTACATACTATTTTAAAAATCAGGACAATATTTTTCAAAAAATATTCATAAAAATAAAACAAGGAAGAAAGAAAAATAAAACAGTATTGCTACAAGAAAGAAGCTTAGTACATGAAAAAATGACAAGAGAAGAAAGAAAAAGAGAAAAAATAAGAAAAAGAATGGAAAAATATTCAGGTAATAAATATGGGGTATATAAACAAACAAGAACATATAAACCATATTAAAATATATACATATCAAATAAAAAGGAGAAGAGAACATGAAAGAAGAAATTGCAAAAATCAAAGAGAATTCCATAAAAGAGATGGAAAATTGTAAGGATTTAAAAACTCTAGATGAAGTAAGAGTAAAGTATTTAGGAAAGAAAGGAGAATTAACTGGAGTTTTAAGAGGAATGGGAAAATTAAGCCCAGAAGAAAGACCTGTTATAGGAAGTTTAGTAAATGAAGTTAGAGATGAATTAAATTCTTTATTAGAAGAGAAAGAAAAAGAATTAAAGAAAGAAGAATTACAAAGAAAATTAGAAACAGAAAACATAGATGTTACAGAACCAAGTAAAAAAATATCTTTAGGTTCACTTCATCCAATAACACAAATAATAGAAGAAGTAGAAGAAATTTTCTTAGGAATGGGATATGAAATTGCAGATGGACCAGAGGTAGAAAAAGCAACATATAATTTTGATAAATTAAATACACCACCAGATCATCCAGCAAGAGATATTCAAGATACTTTCTATATTACTGATGATATAGTATTAAGAAGTCAAACTTCACCTGTACAAGCAAGAGTAATGGAAACAAAGAAACCACCAATTAAAATTATTTGCCCAGGTGCGGTTTATCGTTCAGATAGTGTAGATGCAACACATTCACCAGTATTTCACCAAATAGAAGGTCTTGTTGTAGATAAACATATATCAATGACAGACTTAAAAGGAACATTAGAAATGTTTGCAAAGAAATGTTTAGGAGAAAATACTAAAATACGTTTCAGACCACATCATTTCCCATTTACAGAACCAAGTGCAGAAGCAGATGTTTCATGCTTTGTATGTGGAGGAAAAGGCTGCAAGGTTTGTAAAGGAGAAGGCTGGATAGAACTTTTAGGATGTGGAATGGTTCATCCAAATGTGTTTAAAAATTGTGGAATAGATCCTGATGAGTATACAGGTTTTGCATTTGGATTCGGTGTAGAGAGAATTGCAATGGCAAAATTCGGAATAGAAGATATGAGATTATTATTTGAGAATGATGCAAGATTCTTAAAACAATTTTAGACTAAAATTAGTCAAGTGAAATTTATTATAAGATAAATTATAAATATAAGTTATAAATAATAGAGGATAAATGGTCAAAAATTTGATATTTATAAAGGAGTGTTGATAGAGTGGGTCTTTTTGATAGAAAGCCAAAAAAAAACAAATTATATTCATTGCAAGAGGCAATGGAGTTTGTAAGTAAAAACGGAGGATATTCAGTAATTCAAGAACAGGAAGGATATAGAGTAATTCCAGATAATGTTGCAAATCAGCATATTGATAGATATAAAAGCCAAATGAGACAAAGAGATGCTTTTACTCGCGGATTACAAACAGGGTATACTCCAACTCAGAACGGAAATAGCGAAAGTTCAAATTATAGACATAGATATGGTTATTATGATGAAGAGAGATAAAAAGAAAGGAAGAAAATAAAAAATGAAAGCAAGTGTGGAATGGTTAAAAGAATATAGTGATATAGATGTTGATTGTGAGAAACTAGGAGATATTCTTACAATGACAGGTTCAAAAGTAGAAGAAATTATAGAAAAAGGAAATGATATAAAAAATGTTGTAGTTGGAAAAATATTAGAAATAAAGAAACATCCAAATGCAGATAAGTTAGTTGTAACTAAAGTAGATATTGGAAACGAAAAAGTACAAATAGTAACAGGTGCTAAAAATATTAAAGAAAACGATATAGTTCCAATTGCAAAAGATGGAGCAGAACTTCCAGGAGGAAAGAAAATTGTAAAAAGTCCTTTAAGAGGAGTTGACTCTTGTGGAATGATGTGTTCTGTAGGAGAGCTTGGACTAGATATTAAAGACTATCCAGATCAAATAGAAGATGGAATAATGATACTTCCAGAATCTTACGAAAAAGATTTAGGAAAGAATATAGTAGATGTATTAAATTTAAGAGAAGATATAATTGATTTTGAAATAACACCTAATAGACCTGATTGCTTATCAATTGAAGGGTTAGGAAGAGAAACAGCAGCTTCTCTTGGAAAAGAATTTAAAAATCCAAGAAAAAATTTAGATGAATTAAAAGTAGAAGATAAAAAAGATATAGAAGGACTAAAAGTAGATATTACAGCACCAGATTTATGTTATAGATATATTGCAAGAGTTGTTAAAAATGTTAAAATTGGTCCATCACCAGAATGGATGGTAAGAAGATTAAAAGCTTGTGGTGTTAGAAGCATTAATAATATAGTAGATATAACAAACTATGTAATGCTAGAACTTGGTCAACCTATGCATGCGTTTGATATTAATTCTATTGAAGGAAAACATATTACAGTAAGAAGAGCAAAAAATGGCGAAAAGATTACAACATTAGATGGGGTAGAAAGAGAGTTAAACGAAGATAATCTAGTTATAGCAGATGAGAAAAAAGCAGTTGCAATAGCAGGCGTAATGGGTGGTCAAAACTCAGAAATAGAAGAAACAACAAAAACAGTAGTATTTGAATCAGCAGTATTCTATGGAGGAAGTGTAAGAAAAACAGCAAAAAAAGTAGGATTAAGAACAGAGGCTTCTTCTAGATATGAAAAAGGATTATCATCAGAAAACGCTATTCGCGCAGTAAATAGAGCAGTTGAATTAGTAGAACTATTAGGTGCAGGAGAAGAAGTAGAAGGAAAAGTTGATGTATATCCAACTAAGCAAAAAATAAACAAAATAAAATTAGATGTAGATAGAATAAATGATTTACTTGGAACTAATATTTCAGAAAAAGAAATGATAAATATTTTAGAAAAATTAGATATAAAAGTAGAAAATGGTTTTGCAATTGCTCCATATTTTAGAATGGACTTAGAATTTGTAGCTGATATAGCAGAAGAAATTGCAAGATTTTATGGATATGATAAATTAGAAACAACTTTAATAAAAGCAGCAACAACATTAGGTGTAAGAACAAAAGAACAAAAAATAGAAAAGAAAATAGAAGATGTGTTAGTAAATAATGGTCTTTCAGAAATTTATACATATGGATTTGTTGGAGAAAAAGATTTAGAAAAATCTAAAATTCGTAAAGAATTAATAGATAATGCAATAGAAATCTCAAATCCACTAAGTGATGAATATAAATTAATGAGACCAACAACTATTCCAAGCATGATGCAAACACTTGCTTTAAACAACAATAGGAAGAATCAAAATGTTAAATTATTCGATATTTCAAGAAATTATAGAAATATAAATGGAGAAGTAGAAAAAGGAGAAGTACCATTACAAGAAAATATTTTAACAATAGGAATGTATGGAGATGATGTTGACTTCTATACATTAAAAGGTTTAATAGAAAATGTATTAGAAGCTTCAAATGTAAATCATTATGATATTGTAAAAGAAAAGAACAATAGCTCATATCATCCAGGAAGATGTGCTAATATAAAAGTTGGTTTGGATGTAATTGCGACAATAGGAGAAGTACATCCAGAAGTTTTAATGAATTATGATATAAATAAAAGATGCTATTTAGCAGAACTTAATATAACAAAAGTAGTTAAATATTCTAAACAAAACAAAAAGTACCAAGAAGTACCAAAATTCCCAGCAGTTGAAAGAGACATCGCGATTATAGTTGATGAAGAAGTAGAAGTAGGAGCAATTGAACAAGCAATTGTAAAGAAATCTAAGAGATTACTAAAAGGTAAAAAAGGATTAGAAGAAATAAAATTATTTGATATTTATAGAGATGAAAAGATAGGAAAAGGTAAGAAGAGCATAGCTTATAGTTTAATATTTAGAGATAAAACAAAGAGTATGTCAGATGACGAAATTAATCCTGTTATGGAAGAAATCACAAAAGAGTTAGAAGATAAATTTGGAGCAACTCTAAGAAAATAAAAATAAAAGGGAGAGAAATTAAATGAAAATATTATGGATAATAGGTGCTATTGTACTATTTGTTGGAATAATGATACTTTTATATAAATTAGCTGATTATTCAGAAAAGAAAATGAAAGAAGAAAGAAAAAGACATATAAAAAAATCAGCTTTATATAAGCAACCAAGCTTTTTAGAATCAATGTTGTATACTAACATACATAGTAGAACAAAATCCAAAATAATTTGTCTAACAATTATAGTTTTTGTTTTTCTGTTGTTCGTCTTAAACGTTAATAAAATTATACTTATAATTATTATAGTGAGTTCAGTTATATGTGTATTAATGTATGTGTTTGCAAAAGATAAAAAAATTCCAATTATATTATTAGTAATAATTATTGTGATTTGTATTATAATATCAATTTTCTATTATATTAATACAACCAATATAAATGAATACAACAGGCAATTCTTACAATATAAAGAAGTGGTAACAACTAGTAAAAACTTTTATATAAGTGATATAGAAGGTTTTATAGATACTGTAAAAAGAAATAATAATGATGGGAAAAGATCGATTTCAGTTCAATACGATGGAAATACATATCAATCAGAAGATGAATTAGATGAATTATTAAGTAAGTTAGATTTAAACCAGAAATATACGTTCGATTATGAGCCTAAAGATAACTACATAGAGACAATTTATATATATCGTTATTTGACTGCAGATGAGAAAATTATGATGAACATTATAAACAATAAAAATTCTAATTAATTTTTCTAAAAATATAGACAAATGGAAAAATATATAATAAAATGTCAATAAATATAATATATATTATTTGAAACAAAGGAGAAGATAAATATGGAAGAAACAAAAAAAGTTGATGAAGTAAAGGAAGAAAAAACAAGCGAAATGAAAAAAGTTAAAAAAGCAAAACTAAGTCCAGCAGCTACAGTAATACTTACAGTAGTAGCAGCATTAGGACTAATTGTTTTAGTAACAGTAATGTATGGTATAATTATGGCTTTATAATATTTTTAAAAGATATGTTATATATTTTTATGACATATCTTTTTTGCTTATTTAATTTAAATAGATTATAAAAGGTAGAAAATGCTTATTTTAAAGCAATTTTTCTATCTTTTTTTATTAAAACTATTGACAAATAGAAAAAAATGGTGTAAAGTATATTAGCATTACAAAAAGAAAAGAGGTAATCACATGGAAAAAAACGTTGAAATTAGTATGCTATGCCAATTATACGGGAAGCTATTAACTGAAAAACAATATGAATTCATAGATGATTACTACAATAATGACTTGTCATTGTCAGAGATAGCAGAGAATAATAACATAACGAGACAAGCGGTAAGAGACATTATAAAGAAGGGGGAGAAAAAACTTTTCGAATACGAAGAAAAGCTATTGTTTATGAAAAGGATGTTAAATCAAGAAAAAAGAATAGAAAAAGCTTTATCTGAATTAACAAAAATACAAAAAAATTATTCAGACAAGGAAATAGCAAACGTGTTAGAAAACGTAAAAAAAGAATTAAGATACTTAGTATAGTCTTAAGAAAAAATAAATAAGAATAGGAGTTGAGATTATGGCTTTTGAAGGATTATCTTCTAGATTACAAGAAATAACAAGAAAAATTAGAGGAAAAGCAAGAATAACAG
>CALXXB010000028.1 GCA_944392525.1 uncultured Clostridia bacterium
ACAGTGGTCAGTTGTTTATAACCAAACAGATCTTACACTTTCAATGGCACCTAATGCAGATTTTGATGGAGATTTTGTTTTGAATTTATCTTTATAGTAACAATATTATTATATAATTGTTATTTTTAAGTAAAAAGCTATAAGAAATCGAATAAAAAATTAGTATAAGGAAAAATAATAGTATAATTTGATGAGTAAATAAGGTAAGGACTAAGCCTTACCTTTGTATTTTGGAAAATTGTGGTTACTTTTAATTTGGATGATCACAATTTTTTCTTTACTAATATTATTATGCAATTAAATATTTTGCAAATTGTACTATACTTGTGTTGTATTTATAACTATAGTGTAACGGTGTTTTTTCTTGATTTTTGTTGGAATTCTATTGTCTCAAATTACATATTTTTTCTTGACAATTAGTGTTTCAATTGATAATATATATTTGATATATTGCCTGTGGAGGAAGAAATGATTTATCCAAATGAATATTTTAATAAAATAGATAAAATAACAATAGAATTTTTACAGAAAAATAAAATAAAAGCATTAATATTAGATATGGATAATACCTTAATAAATGTAAAAGAAGAAATGCCACAAGATGTAGAAAATTGGGCAAAAAGCTTAAAAGGCCAGGGAGTTAAGCTTATTATTGTATCTAATAGTAATAAAAAAAGTAAGATTGAAAAAACTGCTAATAAAATAGGTATAAAGTATGTTGATTTTGCAAAAAAGCCATTAAAAGGTGGATTAAAAAAAGCAATGAAAATATTAGGAGAAAAACCGGAGAATATAGCAGTTGTTGGAGATCAGATATTTACAGATATAATAGGCGGAAATAGATGTAAAATGAAAACTATTTTAGTCGATTCACTAGAAAGTAAAGATTTTTGGTATACAGCGTGGAAAAGACCAATTGAAAATAGAATTAAAAGAAAGATAACAAAGGAGAAAAAATAAAATGTATATAAATGACGTACATATTGCATATTACTTTGTAGCAGCGATTATAGGATTGTTTGTAGGAGAATTGGTAAACTGGGCAAATAAAAGACTTCCAGAATATAAAAAATTCTTTTCAAGAGATTTTTTTACAGAACATAAATTAAACTTCAAACCAAATTATTTACTAATGTTATTAACAGCAGCGATATATGTTACTTTAATATATGTATTTGGAATAAAAGATACAGTTATTGCAAACTTAGATTTAATAAAATATATTATTTTAACACCGATGTTATTATCAGTTTTTGTTATAGATTATAAACAACAGATAATACCAAACAGATTAAACTTGAGCATTTTTGAAGTAGGAATTATATTTGCATTCATTTATGGCTTATCAGATGTAGCGATTACAATAAATATGTTACTTGGAATGCTAGCAGGTGGAGGAATATTCTTACTAATAACATTAGTAGGTGGCTTGTTTTATGGAAAAGAAGCAATGGGATTTGGGGATGTAAAATTAATGGGAGCGCTAGGATTATATTTTGGATTATCAAATATAATAGTAATAACATTAATGTCTTTCTTAATAGGAGCAATTCTAAGTATTGTTCTTTTAGCAAGTAAAATAAAAAAATCAAATGAATATATACCATTTGGACCTTTTATAGTGATAGCAACATTTATTAGCATGTATGTTCCATTTGAACAAATAAAAAATATATTATTACAAATATTTACTTTGGGAATGTATAATTTGAAATAAAATGTAGTAGAAAATAGGGAGATGGATTGTATGAACTCTAAATTACAATGGTTAAGAAATACAATGTCAAGTTTAGATATGCAAGGATTAATAATATCTAATCCAACTAATATAAAATATCTGACAGGTATAGATGCGGAAGGAACATTATTACTTACAAGAAAAGATAACATATTTATAACAGATGGAAGATATATAGAGCATGTACATAGTATTCTTACTTTATATGATGAAATAATTGTTTACGATATAAATGATGTATCAAGTGATGATTATGAGAATTTCTTTATGTTTTGTGAAAATGTTGGTTTTGAAGAATTTTATGTTACATATGCAGATTATAAAGAATTGATTAGAAAATATAAAATTAATAATTTGGTAGAAACAGAGCATATTATAGAAAGACAAAGAATGATAAAAGATAAAGATGAAATTTCAAATATAGAAAAAGCATGTGAAATAACAGATAATTGTTTTGAATATTTATTAACATATATAAAACCAGGAATGACAGAAAAACAAATAGCAGAAGAGATAGAAGAATATTACAAGCAAAGAACTGATGGTTTAGCATTTGAGACAATTGTAGCTTCAGGAGAAAACACTTCGATGCCACATGCAGTACCAACAGATAGAAAAATACAAGAACAAGATATAATAACAATAGATATGGGATGTAAAGTAAATGGTTATTGTTCAGATATGACAAGAACATTCTTTGTTGGAAGTGTACCGGACTATGTAAAAACTGTTTATGATTTAGTATTGAAAAATCAAGTTCAAACAATAGAAGAAATGAAAGATGGAGAAAGTACAAGATTACTTACAAAGATGGTAGAAAATGATTTTAAATTAAATGGATATGACTTAATACATGCTTTAGGACATGGAGTAGGAATGGAAATACATGAAGCACCATATATTAATTATAGAACTGATACACAACTAAGAGAAAATATGGTGGTAACAGATGAACCAGGAATTTACATAGCAGGAAAATTTGGTGTAAGAATAGAAGATACAGTACAAATAACAAAATTTGGTTGTATAAGTTTAACAAAATCTGAGAAAAATTATATTGTAATATAATAATAATATGTGTGTATAATATAAAATAAAAGCATAATATTGATTTTTATTAAGATTTGTAGTAAAATAGATAAAGTTAATTAAAGAAATGAAAGGAGAAATAATTATGGCATCAGTATATTCAGCAGGAGATTTTAGAAATGGAACAACATTTGAAATGGAAGGAAATGTTTATAGAGTTGTAGAATTTCAACACGTAAAACCAGGAAAGGGATCAGCATTTGTTAGAACAAAAATAAAAAATGTTATAACAGGAGCAACATTAGAGAAAACTTTTAACCCATCAGATAAATTCCCAGCAGCAGAAATTGAAAAGAAAGCAATGCAATATTTATACAATGATGGAGGATTATATTATTTCATGGATAATGATACATATGATCAAATTCCATTAAATGAAGACCAATTAGGAGATTGCTTAAAATATTTAAAAGAAAATATGGAAGTAACAATGCTTTCATATAAAGGAAATGTATTTGCAGTAGAACCACCAACATTTGTTGAGTTAGAAGTTACATATACAGAGCCAGGATTTAGTGGAAATACTACAACAACATCAGGAAAACCAGCAAAATTAGAAACAGGATTAGAAATACAAGTTCCACTATTTGTAAATATAGGAGATGTTCTAAAAATAGATACTAGAACAGGCGAATATATGGAAAGAATATAGGAAAGGTGATTAATTAATGGGAACAATCAAAACCGAATATAAGAGTTTTTTAGATGACATAGAGAAAAACGTGAAAAATAAAGAAGACTTGGAATATATAAAGAAAAGATTTGCAAGTTTCTTAGATGTCATGTTAGACCAAATTGATAATATTATGGATTATAAAAAAGAAGAAATTGATAAACTAGAAAAAACTCAAAAGCAAATAGAAGAAAAAATGTCTAAAATGCAACAAGTGATAGACAATATAGAAAAAGATATATATGACGAAGGATTTGATTTTGAAATTACTTGTCCTTATTGTAATTATGAATTTTTTATAGATGTAGATGAAAATAGAACAGAAGTTGAATGTCCAGAATGTAAAAACATGATAGAACTAGATTGGTCTGGAGATGTTGATGACGAACCAGATGGCTGCAATGGTGATTGCCATGGATGTTCTGGATGTGGAGATGAAGATGACGATATGTAATTTCGCATTGGGGACGTTTCCTTTGCGCAAAAAAATTCGCGTTTGGGACACATCTGTATAAATTATTAATAAAGCTAAATTATAATAAAGAGCCACTCTAAGGTGACTCTTTATTTGTTTATTAAAGAATTGAAGGAATTAATTTATTTAGAAGAAATCTAAAGGATTTTGGTATTTACCATCAATGCGGATACCTAAGTGTAAGTGGCAACCTGTAGTAGCTCCATTTGTGGGCTTTCCAGTAGAATCAGAGTATTGATTGCCAGGAACGCCATAAACATATTTAGGACCGACTTCACCAATTACTTGTCCTTGTTTAACTTTGTCACCAACTTCAACAATAAAGTTAGGATTGCAATGACAATAGGTGATTTTAAAGTTTGAAAAAGAAAGAGTAATAGTATACCCACCAGCCCCTAAAAACTGCCTAAACGTAATCTCACCGTCAGAAACTGCAATAAATTTAGTACCTTCAGGTGCAGGAATATCAATCCCAGAATGAGAAGAAGAAGCGCCAGAAGTAGGTGAAATTCTTTTGCCAAAATAAGAGCTAATACGTGTGTAACCAGGAAGAGGCCAGACAAAACCATTTGGATTAAAATCAATTATTTCAGAAGGAATAGAATTAGAAATATCCGAATTTCCAAAAGTAGGAATAAAAAATATACAGATAAATAGAGTAAAAAATAAAATAAAGATTATAATACCATTTAAAATTTTATTAATAAAAAAAATCACCTCCTTGAATAAAAGAAAAAATAAAATAGGGAACAAAACATTTAGTTTTATTCCCTATAATTATTTTAACGATTTTAATTATTATTTTTTATTTACTACTAATTCATCATAACCAGTATTTTCATCAAATTCACGTGTGAATTTATAATCATCTAAAGCTAATATGCAAATTTCAGCTGTAGTATTTACAATGCAACCGTTTTTTAAATGTCCGCCGATTGTTTTTCCTTCTTCATCAGAAACTGAAATGTGAAGATGTACACCATCTTCTGATAAAGTACCCATTAGACTAACAATTTCAAATTGACCATCTTTTTGCATTGTGCTTTCACCATCAGCTAAACGAATTTCAAGTCTACTTAAACAACCTACGCTACTTAGGATAACACCTGAGATATGATTAGTTTTAGCAAAAGATTCTAATTCTCCTTTTAAATCCATACCTCTTGTTAATCTAAAACAATGATACATAAAGTCACCTTCTTGTAATTTTTGGCAGGGGTAGTAGGATTCGAACCCACACAGGCGGTTTTGGAGACCGATGTGCTACCATTGACACTATACCCCTATATTTGAAACACAGTTATTATATTAACACAAAAAAATTAATTTATCAACATTTTTTATAAATTTTATTGACTTTTTTCCTATATCATAATAAAATATATGAAATTAAATAAATATTTGTTACGGTGAAGAAGAAAAAATGCTGTAAAATTTATTTTTAGAGAGCAAACGATGGTGGAATGTTTGTAATAAATAAGCATGGGGAGCTTTGGAGTAACTTTAAAATTGAGGTGCTTAAATTAGAATTTCTCTAATTTAGGAAATAGGGTGGAAACGCGGAGAAACTTTCGTCCCTAGCTAAGTTATTATAAGATTTGGCTAAGGAGGAAAGTTTTTTTCTTTAGCTAAGAGAAGGAGGAATTTTTATGTTAGATTCAATGGACACTTTAGTTGCACTTTGTAAGAACAGAGGATTTATTTATCCAGGTTCAGAAATTTATGGAGGATTAGCTAATACTTGGGATTATGGACCACTAGGAAATGAATTAAAAAACAATGTCAAAAATGCTTGGAGAAAGAAATTTATCCAAGAACAAAAAAATGTAGTAGGATTAGATGCTGCAATTCTTATGAACCCAGAAACTTGGGTTGCATCAGGACATGTTGGAGGTTTTTCAGATCCATTAATAGACTGTAAAGAATGTAAAACAAGACATAGAGCAGATAAATTAATTGAAGAATGGGCACATGAACAAGGAAAAGATATGATAGCTGATGGAATGAGTGAAAAAGAATTAATAGATTTTATTAATGAGAACAAGATTCCATGTCCTAACTGTGGAAAAACTAATTTTACAGATATAAGAAAATTCAATTTAATGTTTAAAACATCTCAAGGAGTTACAGAAGATAAGAAATCAGAAATATATTTAAGACCAGAAACAGCTCAAGGTATTTTTGTTGATTTTAAGAGTGTTTTAAGAACTTCAAGAAAGAAGATACCAATGGGAATAGCTCAAATAGGTAAAGCGTTTAGAAATGAAATAACACCAGGTAACTTTACATTTAGAACACGTGAATTCGAACAAATGGAAATGGAATTCTTCTGTAAGCCAGGAACTGATTTAGAATGGTTTAAATATTGGAAAGATTATTCTGAAAATTGGTTGTTAAGCTTAGGAATGAAAAAAGAAAACATAAGGTTAAGAGACCATAGCAAAGAAGAATTAGTATTCTATAGTAAAGCAACAACAGATATAGAATTTAATTTCCCATTTGGTTGGGGAGAACTTTGGGGAATTGCTGATAGAACTGATTATGATTTATCAAGACATATGGAACATTCAAAACAAGATTTGAGCTACCAAGACCCAGAAACAAATGAAAAATATGTACCATATGTAATAGAGCCATCACTAGGAGCAGATAGAGTAGTATTAGCATTTTTATGCAACGCTTATGATGAAGAAGAGATAGCAGAAGGAGATGTAAGAACGGTTCTACATTTACATCCAGCATTAGCTCCTTATAAAGTAGCAGTACTTCCACTTTCTAAGAAATTATCAGAAAAAGCAAATGAAGTTTATGATAAATTAGCTAAGAAATTTATGTGTGATTATGATGAAACAGGAAGTATAGGAAAACGTTATAGAAGACAAGATGAAATCGGAACACCTTATTGCGTAACAGTAGATTTTGATACTTTAGAAGATGAATCAGTTACAATTCGTGATAGAGATACTATGGAACAAGTAAGAGTTAAGATATCAGAATTGGAAAACTGGATAGAAGAAAAAATAGAATTTTAGAAAAAAGAGATTTAGACTGGTTGGTCTAAATCTCTAATATTTTATTATTAAAATGTTAATAGTTTATTTATTATTTTTTCTCATATAGGTCGCTTATTGGAACATTCCTTTCTTCAAAATTATCAACAAAACCAATTTTAGCAATATCACTATTTACGCCCTGAATCCAGACAACTCGTTCATTATAAAACACATCACATTTTTCGTCATGAGATAAAATATCATTTATTCTTTCTATGTTCATAAACAAACCTCCTTAAGAATATTTATTAAAAGTATATCCTAATTGTTGTAAATTATTACTAATATTTGACTAATAATTAGATTTAATATAAAATGGATAGGTACAAAAAGGAGGAAGATTATGAACATACAATATAAAGATAAAAATATTGAAGTAGAAAAAGGAAAAACAATAGCTGAGGCACTAAAAGAAGAAATAGAAAAAAGTGAATATACAGTTGTAGGTGCAATTTATAATAATGAATATGTAGATTTGAATGAGAAAATAGATGAAGATGGAAAAATAGAGTTATTGGATATTTCTACAAAAGAAGGGCTAAGAACATATAGGAGAACATTAATATTTATATTTGCTAAAGCGCTTAGAAAAATATTTCCTGATAATAGAGCAACAGTAAATTATCAAATGGCGAATGCAATATACTGTGATATTGGTGATATAGAAGTAACAGAAGAGATTGTAAAAGAATTAAATAAACAAATGAGAGAAATTGTTGAACAAGATTTACCAATAACAAAGATTACAATGAATAGAGATGAGGCTGAGAAGTTTTTCGAAGAAAAGAATACAAAAAGAGGATTATTACAGTTTGAATTAAAATCAAATAAAAAGATTTATATGAACTTCTGTGAAGATTATTTTAATTATTGTTATGGAATTATGGCAAATAGAACAGGAGTAATCAAGACATTTAATGTTGTAAAATATGATAAAGGTTTAATAATTAGATACCCAAGTGTAGAAGAACCAAATAAATTACCAAGATTAATGCAAAACAAGAAATTAAAATGGGCATTTGATGAATATAATGAAATTCATAAAATACTTGGAATGAACGCAGTATATATGTTGAATGAAGCAGTAAAGCAAAAAACAATTAAAGATGTAATTATGATAGACGAAGCTCTACATGAAAAGAAAATTGCAAATATTGCAGATAGAATAGCAGAAAATAGAAAAATAAAGATGATATTAATTGCAGGACCATCATCATCAGGAAAAACGACTTTCGCTCAAAGATTAGGAATACAATTAAGAATAAATAAAATAAAACCAGTAACAATTTCAGTTGATAATTATTTTGTAGAAAGAAAAGATACACCGAAAGATGAGAATGGAAAATATAATTTTGAAGCAATAGAAGCAATTGATTTAAAATTATTTAATGACCATTTAACTAAGTTATTAGCAGGTGAAGAAGTTGAAATGCCACAATTTGATTTTGTGGAAGGAACTAAGAGATATAAAGGAAACAAGTTAAAATTAAAAGAAGATGAAGTATTAGTTATAGAGGGAATACATTGCTTAAATGATAGATTAACAAGCAGTATTCCAAAAAGTCAAAAATTCAAAATATATATTAGTGCTTTAACAGTTTTAAATATGGATAGATATACTAAAGTATCATCTTCAGATGTTAGGTTAATTAGAAGAATAGTAAGAGATTATCAATTTAGAGGATATAAAGCAAAACATACAATAGATGGATGGGCAAGTGTAACAAGAGGAGAAGTAGAAAATATATTCCCATTCCAAGAAGATGCAGATGTAATTTTTAATACTTCACTTATTTATGAGTTAGGAGTATTAAAAGGTTTAGCAACTCCAATGTTAAAAGAAATAACACAAGATGAACCAGAATATGCAGAAGCACAAAGATTACTTGGAATATTAAAATATATTAGATCAATTCCAGCAAGTGAAGTTCCAACTAACTCTTTATTAAAAGAATTTGTTGGTGGTGGAGATTTTAAATATTAAGGAGAAAAAATGGAACATAAAAATTTTGTTAAAAAAGATGAAGAATTTATATGTGAAAATTGTGGAAGAAAAGTTCCAAAGTTAGGTTATTCTTCTAGAAATCATTGTCCATATTGTTTGCATTCAAAACATGTAGATATAAAACCGGGTGATAGATTAGAAACTTGCCATGGCGACTTGGAGCCTGTAAGTTTAGAAATTGATAGTAAGAAGGGTTATGTAATAGTTTTTAGATGTAAAAAATGTGGAGCAATTAGAAAAAATAAGGCAGCCAAAGATGATAATATGGATTTATTAATAGATTTAAGTAGTAAGCAAGGTTGAAAAGTAAGAAACAACAACAATATAAAAATACTTGGGAGACCAAGTATTTTTATATTTCTCTATTAAGATTACCACTTGTATAATCTGTTCCTTGAAATTTTTTCCCAGCTTTTACTGTTTTAATAATTTCATTTATTTCAGGTATAGTTTCATGTAAAATATCAATTCTTGCAAAGTCTACTTGAAAGTCCTTAGGAGAGATAGAAGTTGTTTTGCTGTTAAATAAAGTTGTTACTGTTTGAATATTGTCTGGCATAATTTCAAATTTCATATTTAATCTATCTTTTAAATAATATGTTTTATCATTTTGACATCTAACTTTACAAGTAGGATAGCATTTATTTGATTCTCCAAGTAAGCAATAGTTCATATGAATCAATGGAACTTTACCATAAACAATTAATTCTTTTTGTAAATAATTATAATTGCAAAGGGCTGTTAATGTCTTTTTATCAAGTTCAGGAGATAATGTAAATTTACTAACTCCTAATTTTTTTAGTTCTAATACAGTTTGTGAGTTAAACACATTAAATGTATAGTTAGAAATTATCTTAAAATATTTATCTAAATCTTTAAATAAACTATTTAGTAGTTTTATATTACAAATATTAGAGATAACAAAACCTTGAATATTGTATTTATTAACAGCAGTTTCAGCATTTGCTAAAAATAGGTTTTTATAGTTTCCTTTAACTATGGTTGGCATATAGATGTATGTATCGAATTTTCTACTAATAGTTTTTAAACAAGCTTCATATTTTTTGCTTGTAAAAAATTTTAATGGTATGTATACATCATCTACATATTCTAATTTATTGTAATCAAAATTTTCGTCTATAATATTTAGTAATAGAGAAATTTTAGGTGTTCCATTTTTTGTAAGTTTTGCCATTGTTCTCATATTTTTTAAGGTGGTATCTTCTTTTTTATTAATTTTATCTAAAACTGTTTTAGATATATTTCTATGGATACCTGCTTGTGCAATACTTCCGATATTAGATAAAGCAATTCTTCTTAACTCATTTAATATACTTAATTTTGGTAAAAATACATCATCATCAATATCTACTTTAATGTTTTTAAAATAGTAGGGAGAAGATGCTGTTTTTGATATTTGGTTTATTACAGTTTGTTTATCTAGTGGTCTTGTCTTAGCTTGTCCGGGAATAAAATCTAAGTTACATGTAATTGATAGATTTTTATAAAGGTTTAAATTGCTACAAGATGTTACATGTATAGAAACAGGTTGTTTCTTTTTTATAGTTACTGTACAGTTTAAAGCAACTTTTCTATTTTCGCCTTGATAGCTTTCTTTTGCTTCTTTTGTTAGTTCTTTTGAAGCTAATCTATAAATTTTATATCCATTTTGAATAATTCCTTTAATTCTTCCTATTGTTACAGTTTGACCTACAGTTGTTTCTTTAATATTTTTTCCATTTTCCATTAATTCTGAAATTTTATAACTTCCAGTACGGTTTTCTATTGCAATAGTGTCTCCAATTTCAATTTTATCTTCTAGTTCAAGTGTGATATATCCTTTGTTTTTATTATATCTTTTGACAGTTCCAATATATAATCCCATGTTGTTTGGTTTTTCTTTATATACAAGTTTTTTATTTGCACTATTGTCTAAGTGACCAGAAGAGGTCATACCTCTATTGAATACTTGCATTAATGTTTTTTTGTCTTTGTTTGATACTTTATAATCTTCTTTTTTATTCTGTGCTAAGTCAAGATATTTTCTGTATATTTTAGTAACTGTTGCTACATATTCTGGTGATTTCATTCTTCCTTCTATTTTTAGACATTTAACACCTGCGTCTACGAAATCAGGAAGGTAGTCTAAACCACATAAGTCTCTGGTACTTAATAAATATCCAGAATCAATAGTTTTTTCATTTTCTAGTAATTCATATGGAAGTCTACAAGGTCCTGCACATTTTCCTCTGTTTCCAGAACGACCGCCTAACATACTAGAAAACAGACATTGTCCTGAATAAGAAATACATAAAGCTCCGTGAACAAAACATTCAATTTCTACTTTGGTATTTTTACAAATATATTTAATCTCATCTAAAGAAAGTTCTCTTGCTAAAACTACTCTTTTGAATCCTAAGTCTTGTAACTCCAAAGCTCCATTTAAATTGTGAACTGTCATTTGAGTACTTCCATGAATTGGTAAATCTGGAAATAATTTTATTAGTGTTCTTGCTAGACCTAAATCTTGAACTATTATTGCATCAATTCCATACTCATAAGCTTTTGCTGCAAGCATGATAGCATCATTAAATTCATCATCTTTTATTAATGTGTTTAATGTTAAATTTGTTTTTACTCCACGAATTTTTGCATATTCAATAGCTTTTTTAAGATTTTCTTCATTAAAGTTGTGCGCAAATGCTCTTGCACTAAAAAAGTTAGAACCAAAATATACACTATCTGCACCATTTTGAACTGCTGCTTTTAAGCATTCAAAATCTCCTACAGGAGCAAGTAATTCTATCATTTTAGAGCCTCCTAAAAGTTTTTTTATTAATTATATCATTAAAACAAATAAATACAAATATTTTGATGAAAATTTGTATTTAACAAATTAAAATCAATATTTTTATTACTTCACCTTTGTAATATTTTAAAATTTATTGACGAAAAAAATCGGAAATGATATAATACTTTCATAAAAACGAAGGAGAAATTAAGGAGGAACTTTATGGATAGTCATAATAAAAATATAAGAAATTTAATTTTATTTATAGTGGCAATGTTATTAATAAGTGTAACATTTTATGCTGGAGCAATAGTTACAACTTCTTCTAAATTAGAGCAAGCAGAAATAGCAAAGTGTTTAGCAGCAACAGAAAATGCAACAAATAGATCAAATACAAGTAATTCAACTAATAGTAGTTCTAACTCAAGTAGTAATACATCAAGTGCTACAACACAGAGTGAAGAATCTAGTAATGCTAATTTAAAGATGTTAGGAATTAGACCTACTGAATATGATTTTTCAGGATTCAAGTCAGGTACTACTACATATAAAGTAACAGTACCAGCAGATGTAGAAGAGGTAGAAGTATATGGAACAGCACAAGATAGTAATGCAAAAGTTAGTGGGTTAGGGACAAAAAAACTAGAAGAAGGAATGAATGATTTATCAATTGTAGTAACAGCAGAAGATGGAACAGAAAAAATATATACAATACAAGTAACAAGAGAAAGTGCCGAAAGTTCAAATGAAGAAGGAACAGAAGTTCCAGGAGAAGGACTAGAGTCTTTGAAAATAGGAGATTTAGAATTAACACCAGCATTTAGTACAGATGTTTATGAATATACAGCTAAATATATTGGTGAAGGAACTAAAGTAGATGTAGAAGCAACAGCAACAAACCCTGAGTACACAGTAGAAATAACAGGAAATGATGGATTAAAAGAAGGAGAAAATATTGTTACTATTTTAGTAACAGATGCAGATGGAGAAAATGTTGCAACATATCAAGTAACTGTAAATAAAAGTCTAGTAGATGAAGAAGCAATTGCAAGAGAGCAAGAGGAAGCAAGACAAAAAGAAGAACAAAGAAAAATGATTATTATAGGTTCAGCAGTAGGTGTTGTTGTTTTAATTATTATAATAACTTTAATTGTTAGACATAGAAGAAATAAAGCTTGGGCAGAAGAATATACTGTACCATTTTCAGGATTAAATGATGACGATGAATTTGTAGATGATAAAAAATATCAAAAAGAGCAAGAACAACAAGAAAGTAATGAAGAGCAAGAACAATCAGATAATACAGAAAATGTAGATGATGAAGAAGTTTGGACTAAAGAGAAAGCAAGAAAACAATTCTTAGACGATTATGATAATAGTAATATGTATCATGACCAAGAAAGAGCTTCAAAAAGAAAACATAGAGGAAAAAGATTTAAATAAAAACATAAGGTGCAAAAAAGCACCTTATATTTTTTTATCTAGATACAAATTTCGACAAACTTTTTAAATTTTATGTGTTAAAATAAGCTTGTTTTATTGCAATGGAACATTTTATATCAAAAGTTTATTCAAAAATTTTCAAAAAATTAATTATCTAATTAAATTTTATCTATAAAATCCATTTTTCTATTGAAAAAATATAATAAAGATGTTAAAATGAAGGAGGAATTATATGCAGGATAGATTACCTTTAACATCTGATTATGTCTTTAAGAGAATTTTCGGACAAGAAGAAAATAAAGAAGCTCTTAAGGATTTCTTAGAGAGCATATTAGATGTTGAAATAAAGAATATAGAAATAAATAATCCAGAAATACCAAAAAATTATTACGATAGCAAATTTGGTGTTTTAGATTTAAAAGTAACATTAAATGATAAAATGGTTGTAGATGTAGAAATGCAAATGCAAAACCAACATAATATTGATCAAAGAACAACTTTTTATTTAGCCAGTAATTATGCAAATGCCTTAAAAGAGGGAGAACAGTATATTAATAGTAAAAAGTCTATTGTTATAAGTATTTTAAATTTTAATTATTATAAAAGAAATGAATATCATTCTGTTGCAAGGATGAAATTTGAAAAGCCAAAACCAGAAGAAGTAGTAGATATGCAATATACAAGAGAAGATGAATATGCAACTGAATATTTAGAAATGCACATAATCGAACTACCAAAGTTTAAAAAGAAAAATCCAAAAATGCATACGAAATTAGAACAATGGTTATGGTTATTTATAGGGAGTGAGGGGCAAGTGAAAAAAGTTAGTAAAGTAAATAAAGAAATAGAAAGAATAAATAAAAAACTAGCTTCTATGAGTTTAAGTAATGAAGAAAGAAATAATTATGAATTCAGACTAAAAGCAATAAGAGACGAAGCAGATGCAATTGATTTTGCAACTAAAAAAGGACTTCAACGAGGAATTGAGCAAGGAATTGAACAGGGGATTGAACAAGGAAAGGAAGAAAGAAATATAGAAATTGTAAGAAAAATGTTAAAACATAATTTTACAATAGAGCAAATAAAAGAAATTACTGAATTATCAGAAGAAGATATAGAAAAAATAAAAAATGAAGAAATTTAAAAGGGATTCCGATAGGAATCCCTTTTAAATCAAGGAAGGATTAGCAACATCCACCTCTATTACCACCACAACAGCAGCAAAGTAATAAAATAAGGATTATAATCCAGCAACAATCATCGCCAAATCCGAATCCACCGCATCCTCTGTTCTCTGGCATAGTCTAAACCCCCTTCCAATTTACAAATATGTTTTCTTTTGTTGTTTCCTTTGTATGATATATCTTATGAATTTTATAAAAATGTGTTACAAATTTTCTTGACAATAAAAAAGAAATAAGGTATTATAATTTTTATAGGAATGAAAACAAAAGAGAAGGTGCAAGAAAATGGGAAAAACAGAGCTTGTAAGCCTTGAGGCTGTATATATATATACACACAAGTAGGTTATTAGTAAATAATAAAATACATAATATAGATAAAAAAGATAGTGATGAAACCTAATAATTAGGTTTTGTTGCTGTCTTTTTTGCGTCTAAAAAGTTATTAAGTTTTTAAATTTATAAAAAATAAAATAAGGAGGAAAGGAAATGAAAGGAAAACTAAAACAAGTAAAAGGAATTACATTAATTGCTTTAGTAATAACTATCATAGTTCTGTTAATACTTGCGGGAGTATCAATAGCAATGTTAACAGGACAAAATGGAATACTTACTCAAGCAAATAATGCAAAAGTAGAACAATCACATGGAGCAGTAAGAGAAGGAATAGCACTTGCATATAATGAATATCAAATAGAAATCAATACAGCAAGTAATACAAAGTTAGCAAGTACAGAAACAGTTCAAATACAAGGAAAGGAAGAAAAAGCATTAGCATCATATTCATCATTTTTAGATTTCTTAAACAGTAAAGGATATATAAAAGAAGGAACAACAGATGTATTAGATGTAGAAGCTTTAACAGGAAGTAGACAAGCATTAGGAAATGGAACAGATACAGATGTATATAAGATAGAAGAACAAGATAGTAATTATGTAGTAAATTATTATGATGAAGAAGGAACACCACAAGAAATTTGGAATGTGAGTAAGACAGAAAGTTCAACAGAAGATGCATCAGCAATAAAAATGTTGATTGTAACTGATGAAAATGGATATGCATTATTACCTATTCCAACTACAGAAAAATGTATAATAGATTGGGGAGATGGAAATGTAACGAATGGAACAGAGACAGAAGAAGAAACTATAGCAAAACTTCCTAAATTAGCTTCAGTTGGAAAAATAAAAATAGGATCATCTCCCGCTCCAGAAGGATTTGAACATAAATATGAAGAAAGTAATTCCGAATATGTAGTAACTATAAGTGGAAAAGTAGAAGTACTAACTAACACAATAGGTATAGAAGCAAGTGAAACTGCAGTGTCATATTTAAAAGAAATAATACAATGGGGAGAAACAGGATTAAGAGGTATAGATTTTGAATATTTTAGAAATTTAACAAAAATTGTACAGCCAATAGAAAAAAGTTTTGAAAATTTAGAATATGTAGGCTTTAGTGGATCAGCAATAACAAGTATACCAGACAGAATGTTTGCAAATTGTACGAAGATAACAAGTTTTGAGAGGGCTTTTGAGGATTGTGGTAATTTACAAACGATTGGTGAAGGAGTATTTGATGGATGTAAAAATGTAACAAGTTACGTGGGAACATTTGCTGATTGTACAAATTTAACAGGAAAAGCACCTGAGTTATGGCTTTTAGGAACAAATTCAAAAGAGAATAATTATCAAGGAAGTCCAGATGGTGAAGGATGTTTTTATGGATGCACGGGACTAGATAATTATGATGAAATCCCAGATTATTGGAAGGATGTTGATAGATAAAAAGCCAAAAAACATTTCTAGGTTTATCTTAGAAATGTTTTTTTATCTTTTTTTCTTTGTTCGCTTTAATTAGTTTTTGTTTTATGTTAGAATACGTTTGTTAGGAGATGAAAAACTTTGGGGGCAAAAAAAATAGGGGAAGTATTTGGCGATTATAAGACAAATTCTAATATAAAATACGCACAAATAGTGGCTTTAAATGTGTTGAAAAAAACAAATACATTAGAAGTAGTAATGTATTATGATGAATATATAGAAATAAAAGAAATATGGTATTTTGAAAAGTTCTTGCAAGAAAGATTTCATTTTAGCAACATAGATATGAAAATAAAATATCATGATGCAGTTGAGAAAAAAAGTATTGCTTCTGAATGGAAAAATATCATAGCATATATGTCACATAAATATCCTTTAATGAAACCAATGCTACTACTTAAAAGTGATGTAGAAGTAAATGGAAAGGATATATTAGTTAGAATGCACATAAAAGGTGCAGACTTTTTACGTGCAAAGAAAACAGATAAAGAGCTAATTCATGTGTTAGAAAATCTTTTTGGAGAAAGATACAATATAGAATTAATAGAAGAATTATCTAAAGAAGAAATGAATCTGGTAAAGAAAAGATTAGAGGAAGAAGAAGCACAAATTGTGGCTCATATTGAAGAAGAAAATAGAAAACATGAAGAAGAATTGGAAGTGCCAGTTCCAGAATATGTAGATCCAGATTATCAAATGCCTGGTGATGAAGATTATGTCCCTGAAAATATAGATGTAGAACTTGAACCTGTTTCAGTAGAATATATAATGGGAAAACCATCAAAAGCAAAAGAAAAACATGTATTAGTAAAAGATTTAGGTGCAGATTCAGGAAGAGTAACATTGGAAGGAAGAGTAATTACATCAGATGTACGTGAAACTAAATCAGGAAAAGGAATGTTAATATTTGATATCTATGATGGAACAGGAAGAATAACAATAAAATCTTTTGCAAAAGACCTAAAAGAAGGACAAGAAATGACTGAAAAAATACAAAATGCAAAAGCAGTAAAGGCAATAGGAAAAGCAGGATTAGATACTTATGCAGGAGATGTAACAGTAATTGCGAATACAATTATTGCAACTGAAAACGAATTTCCAGAAATGCCAGAAGAAGATGAGAGTACTCCTCTTATATATGGTAGCTCAATGAATATAACTGAAACTTTGGTTAAAGTAGCTGATTTAGGTGTAGACGATGGTAAGATTGCACTACAAGGAGAAGTAATATATTCAGAAGATAGAACATTAAAATCAGGAAAAACATTATTTAGTTTCGATTTATATGATGGAACAAGTACAATAACTTGTAAAGTATTTTTAGAAAAAGATAAAGCAAAGAAGACAATGAAGAGAATAACTAGTGCAAAAGGATTAATAGTAGCAGGAACAGCAGGAATGGATAGTTTTGCAAATGAGTTATCAGTAATGGTTAATACAATTGTAGAATGCGAAGGCTTGAAGAAAGAAGAAAGAATGGATAATTCAGAAGTAAAAAGAGTAGAGCTACATATGCATACTCAAATGAGCCAAATGGACGCAATGACATCAGCAACAGATTTAATAAAAAGAGCAATGAAATGGGGAATGAAATCAATTGCAATAACAGACCATGGGGTAGTACAAGCATTCCCAGAGGCACATAAGTTACTTGGTTATGATAATCCAGATATGAAAATAATATATGGAATGGAAGCATATTTAGCACCAGATAAAAATCCAGTAGTAGAAAATTCAAAAGGACAAGACTTAAATACAACATATTGCGTACTAGACTTAGAAACGACAGGTTTTTCAGCAACAGCAGAAAAAATAACAGAAGTAGGAATAATGAAAGTAAAAGATGGAGAAGTAGTAGATGAATTTTCTTGCTTTGTAAATCCTGAAAAGCATATACCAGAAAGAGTAACAGAAGTAACACATATAACAGACGAAATGGTAAAAGATGCAGAAACAATAGATAAAGTATTTCCTAAAATATTAGAATTTTTAGGAGATAGTGTAATAGTTGCACATAATGCAGGGTTTGATGTAGGATTTTTAAAACAAAATGCTAAAAATTTAGGATATGATTTTGATTATACATATATAGATACATTAAGTTTAGCAAAAGACTTATTCCCAGAATACAAAAAATACAAATTAGGAAAAATTGCAGAAAATTTAGGAATAAAAGTAGAAGTAGCGCATAGAGCTTTAGATGATGTTGATACAACAGTAAAAGTGTTTAATGTAATGCTAGATATGCTTGCTAAACGTGGAGCAAAGAAAGTAGATGATATAGACCGCGTCAGTAGAACAGAAGAAGCCAAGAAAGAAGAATACAAAAAATTAAAAACATATCATGCAATAATCTTAGCTAAAAACTATATAGGATTAAGAAACTTATATAAATTAGTATCATATTCACATGTAAAATATTTTTATAGAAAACCACGTATTTTAAAAAGTTTACTAGAAAAATATAGAGAAGGATTAATTTTAGGAAGTGCATGTGAAGCTGGAGAATTGTATCAAGCAATAGAACTTGGAAAAACAGATGAAGAAATAGAAGAAATTGCAAACTTTTATGATTACTTAGAAATACAACCAACAGGAAATAATAATTTCTTAATAAGAAATGAAGTTGTAAAAGATGAAGAAGCTCTAAGAGATATAAATAGAAAAATAGTAGCGGTTCGGAGAAAAATTAAATAAACCAGTAGTGGCAACATGTGATGTTCACTTTATGGATCCACAAGATGAAGTATATAGAAGAATATTAGAGGCAGGACAAGGATATGCAGATGCTGATCAACAAGCACCATTGTATTTAAGAACAACAGAAGAAATGCTAGAAGAATTTAGTTATTTAGGAAAAGAAAAAGCTTATGAAGTAGTTGTAACAAATACAAATAAAATCTCAGATATGTGTGACAAGATAAGTCCAATATCACCAGAAAAATGTCCACCACATATTCCAGGCTGTGAACAAACAATTAAAGATATAGCATATAAAAGGGCACATGAATTATATGGAGACCCATTACCAGAAATAGTACAAACAAGATTAGATAAAGAACTAGAATCAATTATAAAAAATGGATTCTCAGTTATGTATATAATTGCTCAGAAACTAGTTTGGAAATCAAATGAAGATGGATATATAGTAGGTTCAAGAGGTTCAGTTGGTTCATCTTTTGTAGCAAACATGACAGGAATAACAGAAGTAAATTCGCTTCCACCTCATTATAGATGTCCTAACTGTAAATATTCAGATTTCACAGATTATGGATATAAAAATGGATATGACTTGCCAGATAAAACATGTCCAAAGTGTGGTCATAAACTAGACAAAGATGGATTAGATATACCATTTGAAACATTCCTTGGATTTAACGGAGATAAAGAGCCTGATATAGACTTAAACTTCTCAGGAGAATATCAAGCAAAAGCACATAAATATACCGAAGTAATATTTGGCAAAGGAACAACATTTAAGGCAGGAACAATAGGAACAATAGCAGATAAAACAGCATATGGTTATGTTAAAAAATATTTCGAAGAAAGAAATATACCAATAAATAGAGCAGAAACACAAAGATTGGCAGCAGGATGTACAGGAATAAAAAGAACAACAGGACAACACCCGGGTGGAATTATAGTTGTACCAAAAGGAAGAGAAATATATGAATTCTGTCCAGTACAACACCCAGCAGATGACCCAAACTCAGATATTATAACAACACACTTTGATTATCACTCTATAGACCAGAATTTATTAAAACTAGATATACTAGGACACGATGATCCAACAGTAATAAGAATGCTTCAAGATATAACAGGAATAGACCCAAGAAAAGTACCATTAGATGATAAAGAGACAATGTCAATATTTAGTTCAACAAAAGCTTTAGGAGTAACACCAGAACAAATACATTCAGAAGTAGGAAGTTATGGAATACCAGAGTTTGGAACAAAATTTGTAAGAGGAATGCTAGTAGATACAAAGCCAACAACATTTGATGAATTAATACGTATATCAGGATTATCACATGGTACAGATGTGTGGCTTGGAAATGCACAAAAATTAATAGAAGA